>CALEJX010000545.1 GCA_937898375.1 uncultured Ruminococcus sp. | reverse complement strand
ATAAGGGAGGTGTAAAATGTCGCAGCTTATCGTTACGAGCCGTTATCTGAAAAGCGAAAATCAGAAAAATAAAACTAAACGAAGAAACTATACAAAGTATATTGCTACCCGTGAAACAGTCGAGATACGAAGTCAAAATTTTGTTGACAGAAATGCCAATGCAACTAAAAATCAAGAGCAGCTTATTAACGACCTAATAAATGACTTTCCTGAATCCAAAAGATACCTTGAGTATGAGGACTATGAAAGAGAGCCAACCATTGAGAATGCCGGTGAATTGATAAGCACGATAGTAGAACGCAATGCGGACGTGGTTGGAGACCGGCAGAATTTTGTCGGGTATATGGCTATGCGTCCGAGCGTTGAAAAGAGAGGTTCGCACGGCTTGTTTAACGAAAAGGACGAGCCTATAATTCTTAACCGGGCAGCAAATGAGATAGCCGAACATAAAGGCAATGTTTGGTCACACGTTGTTTCACTTCGCCGTGAAGATGCAGTAAGGCTTGGCTTTGATAATTCAGACGCCTGGCGTGAGCTTGTTAAAAGGCATATCTCAGATATTGCAAAAGCACAGAATATCCCTCTTTGCAATTTGAAGTGGTACGCTGCATACCACGATACTACTCATCATCCGCATATCCATCTGCTAGTTTATTCAACAAATCCAAAGCAAGGGTTTCTGACAAAGGCTGGTATAGATAAGATACGTTCAGCATTTGCAAACGATATTTTTCACGATGATCTGCAAAGCATTTATCAGGAACAGACAGTAAGCCGTGATGAATTGAAAGCGGTTTCCAAAAACGAATTTGAAAGCATTGTAAATATGATCGCAAGTAATGATCATACAGATCCACAGCTTGAAGAACTTATCAGAAAACTATATATCCAATTACAGAACGTGAAAGGCAAAAAAGTTTACGGCTATCTTCCAATGGAGATAAAGGAAACCGTCAATAAAATATTTTCAGAGCTTGCAAAAGATGAGAACATACGGCAGCTCTATGATAAATGGTGCGGTCTTGAACGTTTGAAATACAAAATGTATACTCAGAAAGAAACGGAACTTCCTGAACTGTCTGCTAACAAAGTTTTTCAGCCTGTGCGGAATATGATAATTCGTACAGTACTTAATATG
>CALEJX010000544.1 GCA_937898375.1 uncultured Ruminococcus sp. | reverse complement strand
GGCTTTACCCTGATGTTGCGCCTATCACAGTCGCAAATTTCGAGAAGCTTGTAAAAGAGGGCTTTTATGACGGACTTATCTTCCATAGAGTTATCTCAGGCTTTATGATACAGGGCGGCGACCCAATGGGTACAGGTATGGGCGGCGCAAAAGAGAAGATAAAGGGCGAGTTCCTTGCAAACGGCGTGCGCAATGACCTCAAGCATACAAGAGGCGTTATCTCAATGGCACGTTCAGCAATGCCTAACTCAGCAAGCTCACAGTTCTTCATCATGCACCAAGACGCTCCTCATCTTGACGGTCAGTATGCAGCATTCGGCAAGGTAGTCGAGGGCATGGACGTTGTTGACGAGATAGCAGCAGTTGACGTAAACTTCAACGATAAGCCGCTTGTAGATCAGGTAATGAAGAAAGTAACTCTTATCGAGGACTAAGAAATAAACATCAAGGGCTGCGGTCTTTATGGCGGCAGCCCTTGTTTACGGCAAAAACAATATCAGGAGAGTAAATAATGAATTTCAAAAAAGTAACAGTGGGATTTTTCGCAGCGGTCATTGCAATGACCTCCGTGTGCTTTGCGGATTACGAAACGCCTGCGACCACAGATGTGCCTGCCGCAGACCCGACCCCTGAGACCACCACTACACAGCCACAGTGGCAGGACACGGAAACTACCACCACCGCTGCTCAGACATGGGAAACAACCACCACACAGACTACCACATCTTACGTCTATGTGCCCGACACCCCGACCTCCAGCCCTACAGTTGTAAAGCTTGTAGTCAGCGAGGTAAAGGATAAAAAGTTCACAGCGAAAATAAATATCCAGTCCGACCACCTTATCTCAAACGCATCTATCTCCGTAGGCTATGACGATAGCCTGATAGAGTTTGAAAAGTGCGAAACAAACGATAAAGCAGGCGGCATGGCAGTTGACAACGCCTTTTCAGGAAAGTTCGTCTACAACTATGTGAATGCAGACGGCACAGATTTTGACGGCGACTATGCGACCCTCCATTTCAAAGTCGCAGATGAAAAGCTCACCTCAACAGTGCTTTATCTTACAGTAAATTCCCTTGACGATGAAAACCTCAATGCCATATCAAATCAGGTAGAGAATGGTATTGTCAAGTATCAGGACGCTGCAGACGTTCAGGAGGACGACAGCGACTATATCGAAATAGACGTTGACTATTCCAAGTATCCTATCGCTCCGGAGGATATAGGACTTACAGATGTTGACAGCGTAACAGTAGCCAACGGCGAGGTGCTTATATTCGAGGACGGCAAGTTCCAGACTCTCAGCACAGGCGAAACAAAGATAGATATAACCTATAAAGACGGCTCAGTAGGTCATTTCAAGATAGTGATAAAAGAGCCTGAAGCGGTGAAGCTTGAAAGCTCAGAAGCAGAAGCGACCTCAAAAGCCGCAAGTCCTGTAGCCGAGAAAAAGAGCGGCTCGTCAATGGGCGTTATAATCGGCGTGGTCTGCGTTTTGTGCGTAGCCCTCGTTGCGGCAGAGTATCTTATGATAGTAAAGAACAAAACGGTAGGCGAGAAGAAACCGACGGACAAGGATAAAGACAAAGATATCCACGATACAGACGAAAGCGACGACACCAACGAAGCCGAGCCTGACGAAAACGACGGGCCGGACGAAGTGGACGATACAGAAGAAACTGATAACACAGACGATACAGACACAGAAGAATAAACAAAAGGCGGTTTTTAAGCCGCCTTTTGTTGTATATATCCGCACAAACCATGTAGGGGCGACCTTGGGTCGCCCGTTTCATTCGCAATCTCATTTGCGTTATCCGCACAACGTTTGGCAAATTGTTTCAAACACCATACGACACAACATTTCCGCACACTGCAAATCTACGCAACATTGTGAAACATCACCGCTAGAAATTACCGCACAACCCCAATAACCACACAAACAACGGTAGGGGCGAACAGCGTTCGCCCGCCTTTGTTCGCCCACTTGGTTTGTAAAAATCCAAACCTTGCCGCTCCCCGAAACGGGCTGTCGAGGGCGCCAGCCCCTACACCAAAGTTCTACCGCCGCAAAATCGCTCCGCTCTTTGCGGACTTTACCTTGTATAAGAGGATACAAAAAGCGGTGCAGAGTTTTCTACTCCCACACCGCTTTATTTTCTTATTTACTATTATTAGACAATTCCTTAAGTTCTCGACCCTCTTTAAGCAGGTCATGCAATCTCTGCGCATCGTTATTGGCAATGGCGTCACGATACTCGGTCAATCTTGCGATTATATGCTCTATCTCGTCAACCAAATGCTCACGGTTCATAAGGAAAAGCTCCGTCCACATATCTTCGTTGAGCTTCGCCACCCTCGTAAGGTCTTTAAATGATCCTGCCGAAAAGCCTGCCTGCTTCAAAAGGCTAGGGCTTTTTACATATGAGCTTGAAACAACGTGGGCAAGCTGAGAGGTGAACGCAATAACGCTGTCATGTTCCTCAACGTTTGAAACGACCACCTTTGCAAAGCCGATATTATAAGCAAGTCTTGATATCTCCTGCACCACCCTCATAGGCGTTCTGTCAGTAGGCGTCATTATAAAGCTTGCTTTCTCGAAAAGGTTGTCTACTGAGTAAGCAAAGCCCGAAAATTCACGTCCTGCCATAGGGTGACAGCCGAGGAAATTCACGCCGTTTTCTATGCAAACGCCCTCTACCGCTCTGACTATCTCACCCTTTACGCCGCAAGTGTCAAGCACGATACCGCCCTTTTTGAACTTGCCTGCATTCTCAGTGATGAAATTTATGGTAGCCTTAGGGTGAAGACCTACGATAACAACGTCACAGCCTGCAAGGTCGTCAATGGTCATTTCGCCGTCGATAGCCTCCTGCGCCAGCGCCCCTGCTATGGTGCTCCTGTCAATATCTATACCGAAACAGCTCTCATGAGTGTTCTTTTTTATTGCCTTGGCAAGCGAACCGCCTATAAGTCCAAGTCCAACAATACAAATTTTCATTGTCCGTCATGCTCCCTTTATTTTTGCGATACTGTACAAAATACGAATACATTCTACAAATTATGTCATTAAACGGGCAAACAATGTTCGCCTCTACACAACAAATAGGTGAAATTAAAGAATTATGTAGGGGCTTGGCGAAATTTCTGTTCGCAAGCTCACAGAAATAGACAGCCCATTACAATGTATCTGTTTCAACAAATCTTTATCTTATTCAATTATCCCATTTAGTCCAGTATCACCTTGTACTTTTACGCTTTTAAGCTTTTATGTAATAAAGTATACCACTAAAAGCACACTTTGTCAAGAGCCACGAGCAACCTATCATTCGCCGCAAAGCTCCGCAATGGCATTTGCATACATATTCAAGTTTAGCTTGAAAGTTTCCATGGAAATATGCTCGTCAGCGCCGTGCATATTGTTGTTTTCCTCAGGAAATTCCGCACCGAACGCAACGCCGCCCTTTGTGTTGTGAACGTAGGTTATACCGCCCTCTGCGATACATTTTCCCTTTTCTCCCTTGACCTTTTCATATACCCTGAGCAAAGTCTGAACGAACTCGCTGTTTTCGTCAACATAATGCGGCTCCATTCCGTCAAGCTCGTCCACCTTGAAGCCCTTGCTTTCAAGCGCCGAAGTTATGATACCGCTTATTTCAGCCAGCGTCTTGTCAATAGGGAAACGTATGTCGATTCCGCCGTGAAGCCTGCCGCTCTCAGTTTTAAGGATAGTCAGCGCACAAGTCATTTCACCTGATACATCATCTGAAAAACCAAGTCCGCAGGACTTTCCATTGCATTCTCCATGTGGGAAAAGCTCAGCCAATCCACCGATAAGAGCATTTTCATTTTTGTATTCTGCCACAAATTTTGTCACCGCATTGTCACCGTTTTCAGGTCTTGAACCGTGTGAGGATTTTCCTCTGATAACCTTTTCACTGCCGTCAGCAAACTTTACAATGCACTTGTCAGGGATAGCATTTATAACGCTTCCGCCATTTATCTCAGCTATCTTATCGTCTGATAATCCAGCAGAGAATGTAAGATGTACCATGCCTTTTTCACAGTTCAGCACAGGGAAAGAGCCGTCAGGGGTAAACACCATTTCCGGGAAAGGCTGTTTGCTCTCATAATATTCCATGTCCTCACAGCCACCCTCTTCATTGCCGCCGAAAATTACACGGAAATTCTTTTTTATTGGAATGTTAAGCTCTCTGATAGCCTTTACAGCCCACAGCACAGCAACGCTCGGACCTTTGTCGTCGATAGTTCCTCTGCCGAAAAGCTTTCCGTCAGCCTTGGTAAGCTTGAAAGGCGGATAGCTCCAGCCCTCGCCTGCAGGAACAGTGTCAAGATGTGAAAGCACAGCAAGCTTACATTCTCCCTCAGGGTAAAAATCGCCATGAACAGCATAGCCGTCAAAGTCCTTTGTTGTCATGCCAAGCTTTTCAAGATAAGCCTTTCCCCAGTTAAGAGCCTTTCTCGACCCCTCGCCAAACGGCTTAACAGGGGCGTTTATGTCGCCAACGCTCTCGATAGAGATTATCTCGTCAAGGTCACGGAGAATCTCGTCCATGTGCTTGTCAAAATATTCTGCAAATTGTTTCTGATACATATTTATTCCTGCCTTTCAAGTGTGCAAATCATTATTTCCGAGGGATCATTCAGCCTGAATTTACCAAGTCCTGCCGTAACAGCAAGCTTCGCCAAGCCCTGTTCGGCGTCAAGTTCGTAAATGCCTTTTGTGTATCGTGGAAAGAATTTCCGCTCAGGGGAAAGTATACCGCCAATAAAAGGCAGTCTTATAACTCCCCCGTGACAGTGACCCGAAAACGTCACATCTGCTCCCCAATCCGCATAAGCACGGAAAGCCAGCGGCGTATGCGAAAGCAAAAAGTTACACTCGCTCCTGTCAGGTTCGCCTAGAAGCTTTGTAAGATCGTCCTTTGTAAGCTGCGGCAGATCGTGATGTGAAAAATCTTCGTTGCGGTAAAATCTTTGTGGAAGCTGAGTGCCGTATATATTAATGTGTTCTTCACCTATTTTTATCTGCTCCATGTTATTTCTCAGAACGTGTACGCCACATTCGGTGAGCTTCAAAGCAAGTGCTTCGGCATTGTCCATGTTGTCGGTCTCGTGGTTGCCGAAAATATAATAGGTGGGTGCGATATGCTTTAGCCTTTTCATAAGTGCAAGCTTTGGTATCATGTCCGTTTCGTCACGGCTGTAAAGATCCCCTGCAAAGAAAATAAAGTCAGGCTCTGCGGCGATACAGGAATTTACTAGATTATTGAAATTATCCCCGTAACGCTTCTTGTGAAGATCCGCAAGAAGAAGTATCTTTTTGCCAACAAAATTCTCAGGGAGCTTTGATACTTTCAGCTGGTATTTGTTCACCCTCAGCTGTCTGTTTGAAATAAGCGTATAACCGCCCACAAATGCGGCGGCAGCAAAAAGCGGCAGCTTGTATGACATTTTATTACCTCATTCCTACTTGCAAAGATATTTTTTCAGATCGTCCATTGCCCATTTTGCATGGTTGTAGCCGTAATCATAGAGCCTTTTCAGCTTTGCAGGGTCGCCCTCTGTTCTGCCTACTCCGAACGTGGTCTTAGGTGTGAAAACAAAGATTTTTCCCTCGGCTTTAAGTTCCATAAGCTCTGCGATACATTTGTTGTATCTCTCGGCTCTTGTGGCAAGGGCTTCGGCGAACTCGGGGTGCTTGTGATAATATTTTATGGCAAGCTTTGTGGCAGGCTCTTGGGTCTTTACATAGCCCTTTGGTCGGGTCAGCACAACGATGTTTTTGTC
>CALEJX010000543.1 GCA_937898375.1 uncultured Ruminococcus sp. | reverse complement strand
TTCACCGCCGTGCTGACCACCCTTAACAACATGGGACCTGGTCTTGCGGAGGTAGGACCTGCGGGCAACTTCGCAAACTTTTCTATCTTCTCAAAATTCGTTTTCATGTTCGATATGCTTGCAGGCAGATTGGAACTTTTCCCTCTGCTGATACTTTTCCACCCCTCTGCATGGAGAGATCTTATCTCCAAAAGAGCGGAAGCAAGAAAATTCTAACGGCAAAAAGACTGTATACCGACTTTTTTCGGGTCGATATGCAGTCTTTTGATTTTCTATAAGGTCTGTTATGCGAAGAAAAATCCTGCGGTCATGTCAAGATAATTTCCTCCGCTGTAGTTTGGATACTGCTTCTCAACTTCTGCCTTGAAGCTTTCTGCGCTTGTGCAGTTTGCGGCAATGGCTTTGAGGTTTTCAAGGTAGTCTATCTTTGTCTGAGCGTCCTTAAGATCCTCCGGCGTGTAGTGGGAAGTGAGGATAAGGTCATAGCCCTTTGCGATATAATCCTTGAGCTGTGCAATGATAGCGTCAGCGTGACCTGCCCCTGCAACGATAGAGTGGCAATCGTGCCCCAGCATATGGGTGTAAACTGCGTTTGTCTCAGGTATCTCAACGTCAAATGCCTCGGAAGTCTGCTTGATAACAAAATCAATGCCGCCGATAGTGATGTTGCCCTCGCCTATAACGTTTGTTATCTTGTGAACAGACTTGTCGAAAATATCGCCGAATGCGCCTGTGAAGTTGTTGATAAGAGCCTTTCCGCCGCCGTTTTCTGAATACTCCACAGCGTTCTGAGTTGCATACTTTGGCACGTCAGGCAGGAAAGTTGCACCTGCACCATGATATGCCACCAGCATACCCTCCACCTCAACGTCCTTGAGATAGTCGGTAAGCTCAGTGTTGTTGTCAAAGAAGCAAGGGGACTCGATAACAACAGCCTTGCCGTTTTTCTCAACGATAAAAACTTCATCGTCGATAAGATCATTTGTCTTGTATGCGTGAAGCTTGATGCCGCCGAAATCGTAAACATTCACTTCACCCTTTGTGAGCTTAACAGATGTAAATGTATTTTTGTTCATTATATTATTCCTCCTAAAGTTTTGATGTTTGGATTTGACTTTCGGAAGAACAAGCGCTTGATCTCTTTCCTTGACTTTATCATATCACAAAGTTTATACTTTGAAAAGTACGCACTTTTTTGTAAGGTAGTTACCAAAAGGTAAGTTTTACGCAAAAACGTTGTTTTCAAGTAAAAAAATAATTGTAAATATTATATGAACAAATATAGTGTTGCTTTTTGACTTGTAGTATGCTATAATGAATGTAACATTTAAAATGAAACTATTGAGGTGATAATATGACGAAAAAAGAAGATCTGCCTGAATGTACTATAGCAACAACTGTGCAGCTTATCGGCAACAAGTGGAAATTGCTTATCCTGCGCAATTTGCGTATGCGTCCATGGCGGTTTAATGAGCTTCAAAAGTCACTGACAGGAATAAGTCAGAAGGTACTTACGGAAAATCTCCGTGCAATGGAATCAGACGGGATAATCGTTCGCACTGTTTATGCGGAAGTGCCGCCGAGAGTAGAGTATTCGCTCAGTGACCTTGGCGAGACCATGCGTCCTATTTTAGACGCTATGGAGAAGTGGGGCAATGAGTATAAGGCGTCGTTTAATTGAATTTTAATAATATACAAAATAAGCAAAAATTTAAAGACTGCATATCGACCTGAAAATGGTCGTAATGCAGTCTTTTTCCATATGGTCAAATTGCAGAAATAAAAAAATACCAGTTTTATAAAACCTTTCATTTTGCAGTCTTTTTGAGCTGCTGTTCATATTTATGCTTCGTCGCTATTCCGCCTCTTATATGTCTTTCACGTTTGTTTTCCTCAAGGACCTCTTTTACGCTTTTGAAAAGCTGAGGAGAGATTTTCGGCAGACGTTCTGTCAGATCCTTATGTACTGTGGATTTGCTTATGCCAAATTCCTTTGCCGCACAGCGCACTGTGGCTCTGTGCGCCGCAACATATTCTCCCAGCAGCACACATCGTTCCTTTTCGGATCCATTCATTGTTCACACCCCATTAAATTTTTCTGTAGTAATCTATATGCTGTATCTTACCTCATTATTACTTGACGTTCTTTCAGACTTTACAAAATAATTGCTGATAATCAAACATTTTTATGCAAAATGCTTGAAATCATACAGAGAGTGTGGTATAATAAAGGTGTGATAGCAAAGCTGTCATATAAAATGAACGAAACGAGGGGATAAGGGCAATGAAACTTAATTTTATCGGTGCAACACATGAGGTAACGGGAAGCTGTACATATCTAGAAGCCTGCGGAAAGAGATTTCTGGTAGATTTCGGAATGGAACAGGGCGTTGACTATTTTGAAAATGCGAAGATACCTTGCCCTCCCGGAAATATAGATTTTGTATTGCTGACCCATGCACATATAGACCACTCAGGTCTGCTTCCGCTGTTGGCGGCAGGGGGCTTTGCAGGGCAGATTCATGCAACGGAAGCCACCTGCAATCTGTGCGAGATAATGCTGAGAGATTCGGCGCATATTCAGGAGTTTGAAGCCGAATGGCGAAGCAGAAAGGGCAAGCGTAAGGGTACAGGCGAAGTGTCGCCGCTCTATGATATGGCAGACGCAGAAGCGGCTATTGCCTGCCTTTGTCCGCACCCATACAATGAGATAACGGAGATATCAGAGGGCATAAAGGTACGCTTTATCGACGCAGGTCACCTCCTTGGCTCGTCAAGTATCGAGATATGGCTCACTGAGAACGGCGAGGAGCGCAAGATAGTATTTTCGGGAGATATCGGAAACTTAGACCAGCCTCTTATCAGAGATCCGCAGTATATAACCGAGGCGGACTATGTAGTAATGGAGTCTACATACGGCAATCGCCGCCACGAAAAGCCGAAGGACTATACAAAGAGCCTTGCAGAGGTGATCCAAAAGACCTTTGACAGGGGCGGAAACCTTGTTATACCATCTTTTGCAGTTGGCAGAACGCAGGAACTGCTGTATTTTATAAGGCATATCAAGGCAGAGAACATGGTGACAGGACATGGAGATTTCCCTGTTTATGTTGACTCCCCACTTGCTATTGAAGCCACACAGATATTCAACAAGAACAAAAACTCCTGCTTTGACGAGGAAGCAATGGCTTATGTGAACAAGGGCATAAACCCTATCACTTTCAGCGGACTTAATATCGCCGTCACAAGCGATGAGTCAAGAGCAATAAACTTTATTGACACCCCTAAGATAATAATTTCTGCAAGCGGAATGTGCGAAGCAGGAAGAATAAAACACCATTTGAAGCACAACCTTTGGAAGCCTGAGAACACTATACTCTTTGTGGGCTATCAGGCTATGAATACCCTTGGCAGAAGCCTTGTTGATGGTGCAAAAACTGCGAAGCTTTTCGGCGAGGAAGTCGTTGTAAGGGCTGAGATACTTGTGCTCCCGGGCGTGAGCGGTCATGCTGACGTTGACGGTCTTGACAGGTGGATAAAGAGCTATGAAAAGCCGCCGAAAAAGGTCTTTGTCAACCATGGCGAGGACTCTGTGGCAGAAGCCTATAAAGAGCATTTGCGCAACGATTTCGGACTTAACGCCTTTGCTCCATACAGCGGTGCTGAGCTTGATCTTATAAGCGGTGAGTTCAAGAATACAACGCCTGTAAAGATAGTCAAAAAGACAGGTGTGTCGCCTAATTATCAGCGCCTGCTCAGCGCTCTTGACAGGCTGACGGCTTTGGTAAACAAAAGCTCAGGTCTTACAAATAAAGACCTTGCAAAGCTTACCGACACTATAAATAATCTTTGCGCAAAATGGAACGATTGACCATGCTGTGCATATAATATGAGATACGGGGCAACACTGCACGCTTTCTGTGCGGTGTTGCCTAACGCATACGAAAGGAACAAATCACATAATGAAAAAGATACATGTCAGTGCTATAAACAGAAAGGTCAGAGAGGACGAAAGACTATTTGTTGAGGAGTGCGACAGAAAATATAATGAAAAACTCATTGCCATTGCAGACAGCATTGAGGAGCATCACAAGGAGAAACCTATACTGCTTCTTGCTGGTCCGTCGGGGGCAGGAAAGACCACAACGGCACTGAAAATAGAGGAGATACTTGACAGCAGGGGGATACACACCCACACTATCTCCATGGACGATTATTTTCTTCCTGCTGACAGCTTCACTGCCGCTATCGGAGAGAATGGTAAGCCTGACTATGAGTCCCCTGACAGGATAGACCGAAAGCTTCTATATGAGCATATGGAAATGATAAACAGCGGTGAGGAGGTCGTTCTGCCGAAGTTTGAGTTTTCAGGTCAGTGCAGGCGTGATGGGGAAAGGCTCAGACGAGATAAGAACGATATCGTTGTTTTTGAGGGCATACACGCTCTTAACCCTGATGTAACAGGTGCGGCGGGGGACTATGCGAGGTGTATGTACGTCAGCGTAAGAAGCCGACTTGAAATGAAAGACGGTGAGCTTTTGCACCCTTGCTATATAAGACTTATGCGCAGGCTTATCAGAGATGGGCTTTTCCGTGGCAGAAGTGCGGCTGAGACCCTCGATATGTTCGACAGCGTTGAGGCAGGAGAGAACAAGTATATAATGCCATATAAGCATAGGGCTGAGTTTTCTGTGGATACTTTCCACGCCTATGAGCCTGCGTTATACAAGACCTATCTGCTTGATACTCTGCGCAGTGAAAGCAAAAGCTATAAAGATTTTAAACGCTTTCTGCCTATGCTCAAAGCCCTCGAGGAGATAGAGTCTGTGGCACTTGAAAGCGTGCCAGCAAATTCTCTTGCAAGAGAGTTCGTGGGAGATAGCAGCTATAAATATTAGGACGATAAAATGCCGTCGGAAATGGACGGCGTTTTGTTTACTTGACTTTTTTTATAAAAAGTAGTAAAATATAATCAGGTAAGTGCAGGTAAATTTTGAAAACGTTTTCCTGAGTTCAGTTAGAATATGAAAAATTAGCGGGGATAAATATGACTTTGGATCATGATATGATTGGTTTCTTCCAGATAATGTATCAAAATTCGGAGAATATGGACGAGTGCAGTGCTAAGGTGAAAAGTGCGGTTGCTTTGGTGGCTGACAGACTTGGCATAGCAAAGGCAGAGCTTGCAGTGAAAGTGCCTGTAACAAGACTTTGCGAAAGCGGCGCAGATACGCTCATCGTGCTTTATGACGATGAAAAAAGCTCTGAGGGCAAGCCTTTTGAAGCAAGGTTTTCTATATTTGACAACGGCTTTATAACCGTTACTCTTTATCCTGAGAACACAGAGGGCTTTGCAGACGAACAGAAAAATATTGCCGAGATAATCGCAAACGCTGTATTTATACAGTATAACAGAGTGGTAATGCAGGAGCTTGTGGATCATGTTATCAGAACGGATATCGAAACTGGTGCGGCTACTCTTGACGCTTTGATGAACTACTCTGGTATGCTAATCGCTCAGAATAGGATAGAGGATTACAGCATAATATTTTTCAATATACATAACTTCAAGTATGTAAACAAGGTGCTTAATTACGAGCAGGGCGACGTTGTTCTTCGTGATTATACAAAGACTATCCGCAGAAGTCTTGCCGAGGACGAGATAATTGCAAGACTTGGGGGCGACAATTTTGTAATGCTCGTCAAGAAAGAGTCTCTCCGTGAGTATATCGATATGCTCAGCTTTATGAACATCAAGTATGACGACGGCAGAGTGTCAAAGAACTTTATTTTCAGCGCAACAGCAGGCTTTTCATCAACTGACGGAATAAAGTTTCCGAGAGATGTAATGGCTCGTGCAAGTATTGCCTATGCCGCCGCAAGGCGAATGGGCGCAGGCCATGTGGTGGAGTATTCTGATGATATCAGGCAGGAACTTATGAGGATACAAAGCGTGCTGTCGAACTTCATGGCAGGGCTTATGGCAGGAGAGTTCGAGGTGTATTATCAGCCAAAGGTGCGCATTGAAACAAAGGAGATTTTCGGCGCAGAAGCCCTTGTGCGCTGGCATAGAGAGGGCAGGCTAGTGCCGCCTGTGGAGTTCGTTCCGCTTCTCGAGCGTGACGGAAGCATAATAAGGCTTGACTATTATGTGCTTGAAGAGGTCTGCAAATGGCTTAGACAGCGCATTGATACTGGCTTTGAGCCGCTGAGGATATCTGTGAACTTCTCAAGGAAGCACCTTGAAGAAGAGGACATGATAGGCAATATCGTCGCCATAATTGACAAGTATGAGCTTGACCACGAGTATATAGAAATAGAGCTTACTGAGAGCGAGGACTATCAGAACTTTGAGCTTATAACAGAGGTAGTGAATGGTTTGAGGGCGAATGGTATCGTCACATCTATGGACGATTTCGGCACTGGCTTTTCGTCACTTAATATGATAAAGAACGTTGATCTGCAGGTCATCAAAATAGACAAGTCTTTTATCCCTCTTGAAACAGACTATGAGGGCAAGGATAAGGATCTTATAATGTTCTATTACATCATCAACATGGTGAAAAAGCTTGGCAAGGAAACTATCGCCGAGGGAGTTGAGACAGAACAACAGCTTGACTATCTTAGAGATGTTGGCTGTGACGCTGTTCAAGGCTTTGTGTTTGACAAGCCGCTGCCTGCAGCTGAGTTTGAAGAGCGCCTTGCCTGCGGTTATAATGTATAAGAAATATAAAACGTGAAAGATCTATTTATCAATAATTTAACATGATTAATTGGAGCATTGAATATCACAGTCAATGCTCTTTTTTATTACAAAGCTACTTGCAAAGTTATGCAAGTAGCTTTTTTTTACATATTCAGTACACACACGATGCAGTGTTTTCTTATAATTAAATGCTGATTTCTCAAAACAGATACATTTGCGAAATCAGCATTTTTTACAGGTATTCGATTTTAAAGACATTTTATTCCACTCTTGAAATTATACCAAAATTTTAGTAAAATTGCAAGTGCTAAGCTGAAAATCGGCGATTTGTATAATAGAAAAGCAGTTCAAATGTGCAGATTGCCACAATAAGGTTATTTGGAGGGTCGCTGAATGGAGAGCGCAGGTATAACAATCACAAAGCGTAAAGACGGGCGGTATGTCGGAAAGTTTATTGCTGACTATGCAGTTGACGGAAAAGCGCAGTATCAGTATGTTTACGGCAAAACATACACAGAAGCCGAAAATAAATTGCTTATAGGGCGAGAGATAGCCACACGCTTTCTTTCAGGCAGATATGTTACTATTGATAAGGTGTATCAGGAATGGTTGAATGCTGTGGGTAATCGTGTCAAGAAGTCAACGCTTGCAAACTATATAAACAAATTTGAAAAGCATATTATCCCTGAGTTTGGAGATGTTCCCTGCGCAGACCTGACAGCAGGCAGAATAAACGTCTTTATAAACAAAAAACTTGCAAACGGCTTATCTGCAAGTTATGTACGGGATATATTTGCTGTTTTTAAAACCATGCTGAAATATGCGCAGGAAGAATACGGCTTTAAATTAGCTCTGAAAAATGTTGTTCTTCCAAAAGTTGAAAGAAAGCAGGTCGAGAAAATCAGTGATAATGAGCAGAAAAAGCTCGTATCATATCTGAAAGCCAATATGTCGCTTACGAGTTTCGGCATTATGCTGTCACTTTTTATGGGATTGCGTATCGGTGAGCTTTGCGGTTTAAAATGGGGAGATGTGGATTTTACACATAAAACATTGCATATTCGCAGAACTGTCCAGCGTATATGTATTACTAATGGCAATAGAAAAACAAAGGTCATGATCTCAGCTCCGAAGTCTGCAACATCATTCAGAGAGATCGCTATTCCAGATATGCTCATGTGGTATTTTGAAATGTTTCGTGATAAACCGGATCATTTCATCTTATCGGGGACAGATAAGCCTACCGAGCCTCGTACTATGCAGTATCGCTACAAGAGGATACTGCTGTCTGCTGATGTAGAAAACCATAATTATCATAAGCTCCGCCACACATTTGCCACTAACTCGGCAGAAAGGGGCTTTAACGTGAAAGCACTGTCTGCCGTTCTCGGTCACAGCAATGTCACCTTGACGCTTAACCGATATATTCACCCCGACCATTCCTATGAACGCAGGCTGATGAATATGTGTATGCAGTTGTAAACTGTTGTCAGAATTGTATCTTGAAAATTGAATAAATCAGATTTTATGCTGCTTTATGGGCTGATTTCGCAAATGTATCTGTTTTGAGAAATCGAACCTCTCATTCGATACTTTTAATAGTATATCACCTCAGTATTAAGGTATACACGCCAAAGGCATGGTGTTCCGGTTAAGCCATGTGAGGAGTGTTCCTTTGGAAGAACTGATAAAACTGGATTCTTATCCTATCAGAGGGCTTGTGCGGCGGCTTTTGCAGGATAAGACCACAAGGAAAAATATTCTTTTTGCATCGGAAAGCTATGCAGGCTATGGTGCTGGATATAAAGATAATTCGCAAATGACAGAGGGTGCGCTGCTTGGTTTTGATTCTTGCGATATTCAGCCGAGAGTATACAAAGCCGCTTCTGAACAGATAGAGCGCACACGCAAACGTGCGGAGGTGTTCACGCCTGCGTGGATAGTCAATCAAATGAACGACCATTGCGATGAGGAATGGTTTGACCGCCCCGACGTATTCAATCATCAGGACGGACAGATGTGGAATGTGACAAAAGCGCCTATCACATTTCCAAAGGGGAAAGACTGGAAACAGTATGTGGATTCAAGACGATTGGAAATAACTTGCGGAGAAGCGCCTTATATCGTGTCACGCTATGATACGTCTACAGGTGAACTCATTCCTATCGAGCGGCGCATCGGTATCCTTGACCGCAAGCTGCGTATCGTGAACGAGAACGCCGCCGATGAAGCCGAGTGGTTCAAGTGGGCGTTTCGGGCATTTCAGAGCGTTTACGGCTATGAGTATCAGGGGGACAACCTGTTTATCGCACGAATTAATCTGCTTTATACGCTGGCGGATTATATTGAAGCAAAGTGGAACAGGCAGGCTACGCAAAAAGAGCTGGAGAAGTTTCTGAATGTTATCTGTTGGAATTTTTGGCAAATGGACGGCATGAACGATACGCCGCCATATGGGATACCCAATGATGACAATGTGCAGCTGTCTTTGTTTGGAAACGAAGAACCTGCCGATGATAAAACGGTTTATTGCAAAATATATGACTGGAGAGCAGATAGATCAAAGCTGTTCAAAAGTCTAAAGAAAAGAGGAAAAAGCATGAAATTTGATTATGTAATTGGAAACCCGCCGTATCAGGATCAATCAAATGGCAACAAAAAGGCAGATGAATCGGTGTATAATTATTTTATGGAAGCTGCTTATAGGATTTCAGATAAGGTTGAACTTATTACACCTGCAAGATTTCTTTTTAACAATGGCAACACTCCTACACAATGGAATGAGAAAATGCTTTCTGATAATCATTTTAAGATTTTGACTTATGAACGAGATAGTTCAAAAATTTTTCCTAATATTGAAATAAAAGGTGGCGTTTCAATTCATTATAGAGATGCTACTCAGAATTTTGGAGCAATATATCAATTTACAGAATATGAAGAGTTGAATACTTTGTTAAAGAAAGTTATGTCAAAAGGAGAAACCTCAATTACTACTATAATTCACAATCAAAATAAATTCAACCTTAAGACGCTATATTCTGATTTTCCTCATTTAAAAGAGATAATTTCAAGTAATGGTCAAGAAAAAAGAATGACAAGTGGTTGTATGGAATTTGAGTGTTTTACAGATGAAAAGCAAACAGATGAAGATGTTAAAATAATTGGCGTTATTTCAAATAAAAGATGTTACAAATATATCAATCGTAAATATATTGAACTGCCTCACCCGAATATTGATAAATATAAAGTTATTGTAACTGCAAATAATGGTTCCGGTTTATTGGGCGAAATATTAAGTACTCCATTGGTGGGTACAAAATCTATGGGGTATACGCAAACATTTATAAGTTTTGGTTCATTTGAACATGAGTCAACAGCTTGTAATGCAATGAAATATATTAAATCAAAGTTCTGTAGAACATTATTAGGTGTACTAAAGGTAACGCAAAATGGGAAAAAGCCTGTTTGGAAATACGTCCCCTTGCAAGACTTCACTGCCGACAGCGACATTGATTGGAGCAGATCAATTGCCGAGATAGACCAGCAACTCTACAAGAAATACGGCTTGACGCCTGACGAGATAAGCTTCATAGAAACTCATGTAAAGGAGATGGATTAAGTGCCTAAGATAAATATTCAGACAACAAGAACGGCTATGCCACGCTGTTATTGCTACTCTACTCCAACAGTTTTGAGCAATAACGGCTGGGTGAAGATAGGCTACACGGAGCAGGACGATGTAGAATATCGTATTCGTCAGCAGTTGCAAACTGCACATATTCCTCATAATACAGAGTGGAGCGACGTTGCTATTTTTGCCGACGGCAAAACATATTTCCGTGACAGCGATTTTCATGCCTATCTCAAAAAGCATGGCGTAGAGCGCATGAAACCAGCGCCAAGTGATAAAAAGCCGCCTGAATGGTTTCATATAAGCGGCGATGACTCTTTCTTGTTATACTCAAAATTTCGCCGTACAAAGGGCGTTATGGATACTGTCGGCACGCTTGATTATGAGCTTCGTGACGAGCAGGAGCAGGCTGTATCAAAGACCTTTGACTATTTTATGAGCCATAAAAATGGTGAATTTCTTTGGAACGCAAAGCCCCGTTTCGGCAAAACGCTGGCAACATATGACCTTTGCAAGCGTTTAAAGGCGACCAAGGGCGACTATGCCTGTAATATCCTTATTGTAACAAATCGTCCTGCTATTGCCAATTCGTGGTATGAGGACTTTGTCA
>CALEJX010000542.1 GCA_937898375.1 uncultured Ruminococcus sp. | reverse complement strand
AACAGGACAACCACGTCCAAAGTCCTCAACCTCGATAGAATCGTCATTATACTTTGTAACGATTATCTTATCGCCATGACCGTCACGAGCCTCGTCTATAGAGTTTGAAAGAATTTCAAAAACAGAATGTTTACAGCCCTCGAGTCCGTCAGAGCCAAATATTACCGCAGGACGTTTTCTAACTCTGTCCTCGCCCTTAAGGGACACTATATCTTCGTTTGTATATTCCTTTTTATTTGCCATTTCTCATTTCCTTTCTTACGGATCTGAAGAATTTTTACATACAAATTATATTATAACACAAAGTCAGCGATTTTGTAAATACATTAATTAAACATTTTTTAGAGCAAAGCCGAACATTTGTTTTGTTGCAAATAAACAAAAACGCAGGCTATTGATTATTTGAGAAAAATATTATATAATATAGGTAACTTAAAAATATCGGAGGATAAAATGGATATTACGATAAATATGCCGCAGACTGAAAACAACTCTAATTCTGCAAAGGCATTGTCCCTCAACAATGGGCTGATATGGTTCATATGCTTTGTGCCGCTTATTGGCTTGTTTCTTGAAAACTACGCAAATTCAGCCGTTGCGGGAGCGTTCCTGTGGATACTTGTGCCGCTGTTCATGATAGGCTGTTCAGCCGCAGATTGCAAACAGCTTATCAAGCACGGTATCGACGCCACACACCTTTACAAATGGGTATGGCTCACGCCTGTGTATGTTTACAAACGTGAAAAGCTTTGCGGACGAGAGCTTTACAAAGCAATAATGTGCGGATTTTTCATTATTGCTGCCCTGTTCATGAATGGTTTTACGCAGAGCATAAAAATAGACAGCGACTATATGCTCGTATCTGCACAGAACAGTTATGTACAGAGCCTTGACAACTTCTCGGGAAGCTCCTCAAAGATAATCGGCGAGTGCATTGCATCTTATCTCGGCGAGGACGCAAAATGGGATTGTAAAAAAGACGGTCATAACTACACTGTAACAGTAAAAGGCAAACATGGTTCGGATAACTACACCATATCCTTTTTAATAGTGTATGACGGCTTCACCTACAGAAAGTTCACCGTTTCAGACGTGATAAAAAACACAGTTTCACTGCGAGACGAAGAATTTAGCGCTGTATGCAAAGAGATATTCATAGATGATAACAGTGATACCGACAGCAGCAATGCAGAAAGTTCAAATTCAACAACAGAATAATTTTACGAGCGGACGTTGTTCCGCTCTTTTTGTTGTCAGTATATATAAATGTGTATAAATAGATTTCGCACGATTTGTATATATACACAAAGGTGATAAATTTGTCACTTTTCTATTGACTTTGCAAAGTAAAAGTGATATTATTGTCACATAAGGTGATAAATAAGTCACTTTACATATGCAGCTGTGTAAATGACAATGAAAGAAGATGTAGAAATGAATGAC
>CALEJX010000541.1 GCA_937898375.1 uncultured Ruminococcus sp. | reverse complement strand
TCTACGTCTACCTCAGAGAGGTGTCCGTAAAGGGTGATGAACTCGTTGCCGTGGTCGATAATAACATAGTTTCCATAACCGCCGCCGCAGCCGCAGGACTCCTCTTTGCCGTAGTCATGGGTGCAGGTGGTGTTTATCTTTATGACCTTGCCGCTGCATGAGGCGTGTATAGGTGTTCCGTGAGCCGCAGGAATGTCAAGTCCCGTGTGATATGAGCCCCAACGTGCGCCAACGCCTGAGGATACAGAGTAAGACCCCGGAACAGGCCATGCAAAATAATAGTCAGGCTCGGTATCTCCAAGCTTTTCGCCCTTGTCAAGGCGGTCGTTTATTTCTTTGTGGAGTTCCTCTAGCTTCACATCAGCAAGCGCCATTGTGGCAGAAACTTCGTTGTCCCTTGCTGTTCCGCCCGTGCCTGATGATTTAAGGATACCCGAAAGGCTGCCCTCAAACTGTTCACGCTCTGCCTCGTAAGCCTCATTCTGCTCTTTGAGCTTTTTCTGCTTAGCCTTAAGCTCCTGTTGCGTCTTTGTGCTTGAGCGGTAAAGCTGGCTGAGCATATCCTTCTGCTGTGTATACTGTGTGTACTGAGCATCATATTCAGCTTTCTGCTTGTCAAGGCTTTTTTGCATATCCTCATACTCTGTTTTGAGCTTCGTGAGGTTGTCGATGATAGTGTCATCATGGTGTGCCACACGCTTTATAAGCTCCAATCTCATGAGTATGTCATAAAAGCTGTCTGACTCCAAAAGCATTGTTGTGTAGCTGTCCGACCCTGCAATATACATTGCCCTGAGCCTTTGTTTGAAGTCCTCTATACCCTTGTCTATCTCCGCCTGCTTCTTCTCGATATTTCGCTGATTGGTGTTCATCTGAATCTCCAATGCGGTCATATAAGAGTTGAGAACGTCTATCTCGTCATTTATTGCGTCAATTTTTTCTTTCAGAAGCTTCTGCTTTTTCTCACTTTTTTCAATGTCCTCGTCATACTGGTCGAGCTGTTCGTTTATCTCCGTCTGCTTTTTTGATATCTCTCTTAGCTGTTCT
>CALEJX010000540.1 GCA_937898375.1 uncultured Ruminococcus sp. | reverse complement strand
GACAAACTCGCTGTAGCCCGTGTGCGCTGAAAGCACAGCCGTAGGCACTGGACACACCTGAATACCCATAGCCGAAAGCACAGGTATCACCACTGTGAGCGAACACCTGCCAAGACCTGATATATCCTGAATGGAAGCAACTTTTTTACAACCCTGCATAATCAACACCCTCTTAAAATTTACTCATAAGAGTTATTATAACATATCCAAAAAGATTTTTCAATAGCTAAACCCACGACTTTGCGTTTTTTATGCCCTATTTACTGCCTATTATATCTATCTGTTCACTATTAATTTTTTGGCGCATGAAAAACAACAAAAATCGCCGTTTTCCGCAATCTTTAGGCTAGCCCCTACAAAATTTAACATGATAATTTGTACAAATTTAGCATTGCAAAAACGTTTGAAATAGTATATAATATATTTGTGAAAGTAAAGTGATTTTGTTTATATCATCAAACTAAATACTAATAGAAAGAAACAACTGTATGAAGATAAAAAAGGAAATAAACCTCTTTGCGGGAATGTTCACCGCAGAGGAGATATACCGCTATGGTGATATCATACTGCTGTTGGGTCACATAATATATCTGGCTCTGTTTCGCTGGCTTGGAGTATACCAAATGGTGTATTACAACTATTTCAGTGTGACGTTCTATGCAGTTATGTATATCCTGCTGCGCTGCAAAAAGATAGGGAAAACGCCGTTCACCTATCTTGTGCTTGCAGAGATAATCGTACACGCCTGTTTAGGCGCATATTATATAGGCTGGGTGGCAGGATTTACGCAGATAATGCTGTGTATAATACCAATACCATTTTTCATTACGCCTAACAGAAAAGCTATCCCGTATGCGCTCTCGTCCCTTGATGTTGTAATGTTCATAATCATGCGAATTATAATGACAAGCAGAGTCGTGCCTTACAGCTTCTCTACTCACAAGGTAAATATCGTGTATATCTACAACACTGTGTGCAGCTTTGTGATAATAATCTATGTATCGTCAATATACATTTTCACAAACGAACATAACAAACGTGAAGCACAGGCGCAGAACGAAAAGCTTCAAAAGCTTGCTACCATTGACCCGCTTACTCAGCTTTTCAACCGCCGTGCTATGATGGACTTTATCAAAATGATAGAAAACAACTGCCGCAGAACTGGCAATGGCTATTCTCTTTGTCTTGGGGATATCGACGATTTCAAGCAGGTCAATGACACATATGGTCATGACGTGGGCGACAAGGTGCTAAGGTCAGTGTCGGACGTTATCGCAGAGAATGTACCTAGCGAGGGCTATGTGTGCCGTTGGGGCGGCGAGGAGATACTTTTCGTTGTGCCGAATATCGACACTGAAATCTGTGAAAAGATAGCAAAAAACATCTGCCAGAAGATACACGAATGTACCTTTGAGGAAAATTCTCAGAAGTTCAATGTATCCATGACCTTCGGCGTATATTCTGTGACAAGTGACGAGAACTATGACGAGGGTATCTCGAAAGTTGATAAGCTGCTCTACAAGGGCAAAAGTCAGGGCAAAAACTGCGTTGTATCAAAATAAAATCAAGGCAGCCGTGGAGAAAAAAGCTCCATAGCTGCCCTTTTTATGCCTATTTTGCAGAGAGATAACCTCTCACGTCCACCGAAAGGCGTTCTTCAAGGCTTATAAGCTCCTTGGCAATGTTCTTAGACTTCTCGTCTGCCGCCTGATAGTTGTTGAGATATCCCGACAATGACTTCACTCCCATGTTACAGCCGTCTGTGATAAAATCTGCCACCGCGTCATCGCTGCTCTCTGCCGCAAGCTTAAAATTGGTTTTGAGCCATGCCATGCCTTTTGCCATAGCAGGCGGCTCTTTTCCACTGTCATGGTACGAATTTAAAAGCCCCTGTAGTTTCTCCTGTATATCGATATGCCCAGCGAGGTTTTTCTCCAGCGTTCGCTTTAGCTCCCCGTTTGAAGTATATTTCAGCGAGTCCTCAATAGACTGCACGCCCATTTTTATGCCTGCGTCGCACTCCCTTAGAAGCTTTATTGTATCCTGTTCTATCATTTTAAAACGCTCCTTTCATAACTGCAAATAGTTTTCCACAAAAATTTCGCTTTATGCCTGCATAAATTCAGCAAAACTATTGAAAAATCTTTAAATTTGTGATATAATTTCTTCATGGCTTGTGCCTAAAGTATATAAGGGGGTATTTTAATGGGAGAAAACACACACTACAAAGAGTCGGGCAAATTCAGCCCTGCGGGCGCAGTTTTAATGGTGCTTGCAACGGCAGTATGCGGAGGAGCGCTCTTCTGGCTCTATCTGCTTTTTGAGGGCTGGTGTACTATCATCTACCTTAACGTTTTCGCCGCAGTGGCAGTATCATTTGCGCTTGGCTTTGTGGGCGGAAAGATAGTTAGAGCTTTCAAAATGCGAAACACAGTTGTGGCAGTTGCCTGCGCAGTAGTGGGATTTTTGCTCGCGACATATTTCAAATGGGCGCTGTATGATTACAACGATCTGAAAAAATATGGCTATGAGCTTATGGAAGAATACACCGCCTACGATTACTATGACGAGCTGAATATGCTTTTTGATGAGGACACCAACGATTTCAGCGAACGCTATGAAGTCTATCATCAGGCTAAGGCTTATGAGCTTTTCAGCAACGATTCAACAGGCGATTTCACCGATGAGGACATTGCCACCATGCAGAAGCAGACCGTTTGGCAGTTCTTTGACTTTGACAAGCTTCTCGGCAAGGACGAAAGTACCGCTAAGAAAAGTCTTGAAAAGTCATACACAATGAACGCCTATGACTACACCTATGATTACAGAGATTATGACAAGACAGGACTTTTTGATATCATAGCACACCCTTCCGACCTTTGGAATGACGTTAAGTCTATCAACGAGGAAGGTCGCTGGTCTTACAAGTCATCACATTCATCAAGAGATAACGGCTCGCTTGTGAACGGCACGCTTCTGTGGATAGTATGGGGCGGCGAATTTGTGCTTCTGCTTGCTTTCCTTGTGGCAGGCGTAAGCAATGCGTCAAAGAAGCCTTTTATCGAGTCAGAGGACGATTGGGCAGAATATAAAAACCTCAAGGGCGCATATAGATTTATGGTGCCCGAGGACATAAAGTCGTTCAAGACTTCAATGGAGCAAAGCCCTTACACGCTCTTTGATTATCAGACCGCTGTGACTCAATTCCTGCCTACATACATGGTGATAGACTGCTATGTGAGCAAGTCCGGCAATGAGAATTATCTCACAGTTTATCAGCAGACGATCAACCCTAAGAACAAAAATCCTGACACAAAGGTGCTTGTGAAAAACCTTTTTGTTGACGGCGATTTCATGAACAGGCTCTATTCCCTTGCAAATTTTGCTCCGCAAATGCAGAACGTTCAGCAAACGCCGCAGTAAAGATAACAAAATAAAGGCATAAAAAACACGGCTGTGAAAATATCAGCCGTGTTTTATTATGCCAATTTTTTATATTTTACAGCCAAGCGCCGTAAATAGTTTCCCCTGTCAGCTCACGATATGAGCGCACTCTCAAATCAAGCATATCGGCTCTAGCCTTTGCAATGACCTGTGCAGGTGAATTGTAGTTCACCACTGTAGCAGGTCCGCTGTGAGAAGTGTGGTCAAGCTTATCCTCCACCGCCTCGGCTACCTCATAGCCCTGTGCTTTCATTGTAGGATTGCCCGACACGATAGACTTGTTGTTAAGCTCCTGCGGCTTTATGACCATTACATTGTCAGACTTTAGAGTTATATTGAACTGAAAGTCCGCCGAGTCGCAATACTGACCCATACCTATAACCGTCACCTTTGCAGTTCCAACGTTCACGTTATCAGAGTAAACTGTTCTGTAATCAACATCAGGAATAAGGGTCTCGCCGTCTACAAAAACGTCAAATATCTGTGTTCTCTCCTTGCCTGTGTATGACATTGAGCCACGCATATTCGTGGTGCAGCCTATGATAGTGAGCTTCGTTTTTATGCTCACTTCTGCGCTTCCGCTGCCCTCCTGGATACTGTCAACAGTATTAAGGAAAGCTTTTACCTTATAAACATATCTTGTTTTCGGAACAAGTCCATAATCTGTATAGGAAGTGCCGTCTGTTACAGTTGCGATCTGTTCAAACTCTGCGCCCTCGTCATCGGTCTTCCTGTAAACATAATAGCCGTCAGCCTGCGACACTTCGTCCCATGTGACAGTTAGCTTATCAGAGCAGATATCCTGCGACTTCACATTGTCGGGTGCGTTCAGAAGCACTGCCGCACTGCCTGTGACGTAGATATCGCCCTTGCTGTTGTCGGCAAAGCTGTTTCCGCTTATTTTGACCTGAGATTTCTTATCGGCTTTCAAGCCGTAGTCTTTGTTATTATTGCAGGTATTGTAAAAAAACTCCACAGAAGCGCTGTTGTCAGCCATAAAGCCGCAAAGACCATTTTCTTCAAGGGTATTATCTGAAGCCTTGCCGCTTCCGCCTGTGTAGATAAGTCCGTGATTTTTTGACTTCTTGACAGTGTTCTTTCTAACGTCAGCCTTAGCCTTTTTGGTTATCTTTATACCATTAGAGCCTGCCGAAGTTATGGTGTTTCCTGATATGGTGTTCTTATCAGAGCCGCCCGAAACATAAACTCCCGATACACTTGGCTTTTTAATGGTATTGGAACTTACCTCGTTGCCTGAACCGCCGCTTATATAAACGCTGTTCTGCTTTGTGCCTGTGAGCTTGTTCTTTGTTATCGTCACCTGTGACGATTCGCTGAGCCATATAAGGTCCATGGAATAATTATATTTGTCATTTTCATAGCTTATATCGTTCGAGCCTATGAAAATTCCTGAAACGTCCGTGAGCCTTACTGCCGAACCCACTGTTTTTATGGTGTTGTCTGTTATCTTCACACCCTTTACAGTATAGTTGTAATCAGGGTGTGAGTATGACTTTTCAAGTTTTTTGCCAAATATCTGGATAGCATACGGCTCAGGATAATAATATGTACCCACAACTGTTATGTTATTGTTTCTTATTATGGTGTTGGCATTGTCATCAAGACGATTCTTTATGCCTGCATAGCCCGAATTTGGCACATGGAAGTTTGCATTTTCATAGTCGGTCATGTACTTGAAATCTATTGCACAGCCAACATTGGTCATGGTATTGTTTTCGATTATACAGCTTTTGTGATTAAGAAGAACGATAGCCGTTCCGCTCATATCATAAAATGAGTTGCCTGTTATAAGAGTGTTCGTATAATACACACCAAGGCAGGCAGAATGTGAGCCAAGGCCTCTTATAAGGTCATGGAACTTGTTGTTTTTTATAACAGTGTTGTCGCATGGAGTATCATCAAAAGGCTCATACGCAGGGAAAACATCGCTGTTGCTTATGGTATCAAGCTGTATAGCCTCTTTCTGAGATGTTCCCGTATAGCCGTGAAAATCGCAGTCCTCGATAGTGATGCCCTTTACGCCGCCTATCTCCAGATGATGACCGTTGTAATTGTTTTTTATCTCAACGTTCTTTATCCAAAGGTTTTTCATGTGACCAAATCTCATGTTTGAAAAAGGTCTTGAAGTAGAGGACGGGTTGCCGTCCCAGCAGCCGCCCTCGATAACGATATTTCTTTCGCTGTCATATCCGCCTGCGCCGTTTGCCTGAGCATTTTTTATCATACAGCCTTTGTCAAAATTTCTGATGATAGTCGCTCCGTCCTCGAGATACAGCCAAGTGTTTGAATATATCTCCAAAAGTTTGTCTATCCTGTATTTTCCTTTTGGCACAACGACCTTTATCTGCACAGAGTTTGAGCCGTTGTCAATAGCATAGTCAAGGGCTTTCTGTATCGCCTTTGAGGAGTCTTTCTTGCCCTTTTTGTCTGCGCCGAAGTCAAGCACGTTCACTTCAAGCGCTCCCGAATATCCGCTTATTTCCGCTCCGCTGGCTTTCGTGCCTGTGATAGTGGAATAATCATAAGCAAAGCACCTTACTGTCATAAGCATAATGGCGAGTAAACACGCCGCTACAAAGGCAATAAAGGTGCGAGTGATCTTTGTCAATTCTCATCTGTCCTTTCGTTGTCTTGGGGTTTTCGCTGCTCTCTTTTTGTTCTTTTTATCTTTTTTGCAGAACATATTTTACACATATTCAATTATACCAAATCGCGCCCCTTTTGTCAACCGAAAAACGTCAAAAAGACGAAAGCAATAACTCACAAAGTCCATATACGATACTTGTGCGTTATCACCATAAAAAAAGCTGTGGCAAAAAACTCACCGCAGCTTTTAACAAATACGCTTTTTTATCCCAGCGCCACATCAAGTATCATCATAAGCAGAAAGCCAAGCATTACGCCCACTGTTCCCATGTGACCGTCGCCGAGATGTGCTTCGGGGATAAGCTCCTCCACCACCACATAGAGCATTGCTCCTGCGGCAAAGGCAAGGAGCCAAGGCAGAAGCGGCTGTACAGTGCCTGCGGCAAGGACAGTGAGAAGTCCGAAAACAGGCTCGACAAGACCTGAAAGCGTGCCGAGACCAAAGGCTTTCGTCTTGCTCATGCCTGATTGCCTAAGCGGAAGTGCGATAGCCGCACCCTCGGGGAAGTTCTGTATACCCATGCCTATGGCAAGTGCGATAGCGGAAGCCAGCAGCACCGAGCTGTCATTATGCGCCGCCAAGGCAAAGGCAAGACCTACCGCCATACCCTCAGGGATATTGTGCAGGGTGATAGCGAAAATAAGAAGTCCCGAACGCTTTAGTCCCCTGCGCACGCCCTCTTCCCTTTCAGGCTCAGGAAGAAAATAGGGCATTGCCTTGTCAAGTCCCATAAGAAACAGCACGCCCAGCGCAAAGCCCCCTGCGGCAGGTATCCAGCCTATCTTGCCGAGATTTTCAGCCTCGTTTATGGCAGGGATAAGCAAGCTCCACACGCTTGCCGCTATCATAACGCCTGCGGCAAAGCCTAAGAAGGCTTTCTGCATCTTTTCGCTCTGCCCCTCTTTTTTCATGAAAAAGACCACAGCCGCACCCAACGCCGTCATAGATAATGTAAAGCCCGTGCCTGCCGCAGCCCAAAGTAGACCATTCATACTAATATGTTTCCTTTCAGACAGTATTATGTCAGATACAATGACATATCTTAGTCTATGAAAAGCCTTTACGCTGTGTGAAAAAGCCCCTGCCGACAAAATACGTTAAAATTGCCTGAGATTTTCAGAATATGACCCGTCCCAAGTGAATATAATGTTCTCAGCAGGGCATTACAAGCCCTTTACGATCGTATGATCAGTTTATTTTTAGGAGGAAACAGACAAGATGAACACTATGGATCTTAAGCTTAACAGAGAGATGCTGTCAATGACACGGACTATCCTTGACGCCTCCTGCGAGCAGGCTGTGGAAAAGGATTTTCTGCTGCCCGACTATTATCCCGATATTTTCAGGGTACTAAAATGCGTTATCACACCAACAGTACAGAGCCATTCCGTAAACGGAGGAAAGCTCAGCTTTGACATGGCGGCGCTCATAAGAGTGCTTTACATCAGCCAAAACGACAAGCGCATAAACTGCATTGAGCAGAAAATGAACTACACAAAGTCTTTCGACCTGCAAGGGGATTGCGGCGACCCTATGATATGGCTCACACCGAAATGCGATTATGTCAACTGCCGTGTGGTAAATCAGCGCAGGCTTGATATCAGGGGTGCTGTGACTATACACGCAAAGGTGACGGGAGAAGTAACTGTGCCCATAGTCACAGACGCATTTGGCTGTGGCATACAGCTTAAAAAGGCGGCTGTTACATATCCTGCGAAACGTCTTACCGCCGCAAAGAGGATAACACTTATAGAAGAATTGCAGCTTTCTGCGGCAAAAGCCCCTGTTGGCACTATCCTGCGGACAGATTGCCGCATTATCCCACAGGAACACAAGATGATAGCAGGCAAGCTTGTGACAAAGGGTGACGCTGAAATTACGATGCTTTACTCCTGCGTAACTACTGACGGCGAGGAAACAGCCGAAACAATGCGTTTTACTCTGCCGTTCTCTCAGATAATCGACATAGACGGCATTGACGATACTTTCACCGCAGATGTGAGGATAACCCCTGCGGGCTGTGATATCATACCAAAGTCTGACGATTCTGGTACGCTTGAATGCGAGCTTGTGCTTCTTGTGAACTGCGTTGCCAAAAAGCTTTCCACCTGCGAGATAGTCACAGACGCATATTCCACCTGCTTTGAGTGTGAAGCAGAAAGGTGCGAAAGCAAGCTTGACAGCGAGAGCATAAAGATATCAGACAGTCACAGCGTTACTGCAAAGCTTTCCTGTCAGGAGGGTGAGATACGCTGTGTTCATGATAGCTGGGCGACACTTTCAAATGTGACCACAAGGCTTGACGAAGAAAAGAAAGCCTTTATCATTTCAGGAAGCGTGACATTCTGTCTTATTGGCAGAAACGAGAGCGGCACTCCCCTTTATCTTGAAAACGATTCGCCTTTTGAGCATGAGATACCGCTTCCTGCGAACTTCAATGGTGAGATATCCATATCCCCTGACCTGTGCATAGAAAACTGCACATACTATCTTGCAGACGAAGCAACGGCGGAGCTTAAAGCCGACATCAAGGTAGGCGGTGAAATGACTATCCAGCAGACAGGTTCGATGATATCAGAGCTTAGGGTACTCACTGATAAACCGAAAGAGAAAAATGACAAATACGCTCTGAAAATATGCTACTGCAATGAGAGCGACGATATCTGGGAGATAGCTAAAAAATATTCAACTTCCATAACAGCCATACTTGAAGAAAATGAGCTTACTGATGATAAGATATCAAAACAGGGAATGCTGCTTATCCCATTAATGAACTAGGAGGACAGACACATGAAAAACGATATTTACACCGACATTGCCACACGGACGGGGGGCGATATCTATATAGGCGTGGTAGGCCCTGTCCGCACGGGAAAATCTACCTTTATAAAGCAGTTCATGGAGCAGTTCGTTATACCGAACATTAAAAGCGACTACCGCAAGGAGCGTGCCATTGACGAACTGCCGCAATCCTCCGCAGGCAAGACTATCATGACAACTGAGCCTAAGTTCATTCCTGAGGAAGCCGTGAACATCACCCTAGAGGGCGGAGCAAGCTTCAATGTGCGAATGATAGATTGCGTTGGCTACATAATACCGAGCGCCATTGGCTATATTGAAAATGAAGCCCCAAGAATGGTGGTAACGCCATGGTTTGACACGGAAGTGCCTTTCAACATGGCGGCTGAGGTGGGAACGCAAAAGGTCATAACAGAACATTCCACCATAGGTCTTGTGGTGACAACAGACGGCAGTATCACCGATCTCCCTCGTGAAGAATACGAAGAATGTGAGGAGCGCATAATCGATGAGCTGAAGCAGATAGGCAAGCCATTTGTGGTGCTTATGAACACCACTGAGCCTTACTCTCAGCAGACAAAGGACCTTTGCGAACAGCTTTCCGACAAATACGGCACTACGGTTATGCCTATAAACTGTTTGGAGCTTTCGGAAAAAGAGATAAAAGAGATCTTGACGCTTCTGCTCTACTCTTTCCCTGTGAAAGAAATAAACATCTCAATGCCCTCATGGATAAACTCTCTTGACAAGGGTCACTGGCTGAAAGAAGCCGTTTTCGGACACATCAAGGAAGCGGCTTCGGCGGTAACAAATCTCCGCGACATTTCAGACTGTGCCGAAAAGATATGCTGTTGTGAGCAGGTATCCTTAGGCTCGGTGGCTGAGATAGGCCTTGGCAAAGGCTCGGCTGTCATAAAGGTTGAGCTTGACCCTGCGCTGTTTTTCAGGATAATAGGCGAAGCCACAGGGCTTGAGATAAAGGATGAAAACGACCTTATGCCGAGAATTTTGGAGCTTGTAAAGATAAAAGAGCGCTTCTCGAAATTCAGCTCTGCCCTTGACGAAATGGAGAAAACAGGCTACGGCATCGTTATG
>CALEJX010000539.1 GCA_937898375.1 uncultured Ruminococcus sp. | reverse complement strand
GCATCTTGAAAGCGGCAAGCCTGCACGTTCTTTTGAAATGACAGAGGACGAGCTGGAGATACTTAAAGAAACCCCGCTTCTTTCACTCAAGCCTGTTATCTATGCGGCTAACCTTTGCGAAGATGATTTCAGAAACAACATCGAAAGCAATGAGCATTACAAGGAAGTGTGCGAGATAGCTAAGAACGAGGGCTCGGCTGTGTTCCCGATATGCGCACAGATCGAGGCTGAGATATCTGACATGGATGATGAGGACAAGGAAATGTTCCTTGCAGACCTTGGTCTGGAAACTTCAGGTCTTAACAGAATAATCAAGGACGGCTGGCGAACCTGAGGTAAGAGCTTGGACTATCAAAAAGGGTACTAAAGCTCCGCAGGCTGCAGGAAAGATACACACCGACTTTGAAAAGGGCTTTATCAGAGCAGAGGTTGTTTCCTTTGACGATCTTATGAGCTGTGGTTCTATGACGGCAGCTAAGGAAAAAGGTCTTGTTCGTCTTGAGGGTAAGGATTACGTTATGCAGGACGGCGATATCGTTCTGTTCAGATTTAACGTATAAGGTGCAGAATAAACATTGGCAGGCTGAAATATGCCTGCCTTTTTTATGTGCAATGTGTATGTTTTTTGTTATTATATTTGTTCAAAATCACAAAAGTAATTTTAATTTGTGTTATAGATTTTTTCATATATTGATGATAGAATGTGATAGTAAAAAATAAATATGATAAATGTAAAAGTTAGATTTTCGGAGGAAAAGTAATGACAAAAAACATGACAACGGGCAGTCCATTCAAGCTTATAATGAGCTTTGCATTGCCGCTGCTTATAGGCAACTTGTTGCAGCAGACATATAATCTTATTGACGCTGCCATTGTGGGAAGATTTCTTGGGTCTGACGCTCTTGCAAGCGTTGGCGCTTCAAGCAGTGTGCAGTTTTTGGTGCTTGGTTTCTGCATGGGAACAGCCTGCGGATTTGGAGTGCCTATTGCAAGGCATTTCGGAGCAGGGGACATAAAAAAGCTGAAACAGTATTTTTACAATTCTATTGTTATAACCGCTGTTACTGCACTTGTGCTGACCACGGTTTGTGCGGTGCTTTGCAGTGAGATATTAAAGCTTCTCTCAACACCGTCAAATATTTTTGATGACGCATACAAATATCTACTTGTTATCTTCCTTGGCATACCATTCACGCTTTTGTATAATCTGCTGTCAAGTGTTCTGCGTTCTGTTGGCGACAGCAAAACGCCGTTTGTTTTTCTTGCAATATCAACTGTGTTGAACATTGCTCTTGACCTTATTTGCGTTATCGTGCTGAAATGGGGTTGTATGGGTGCGGCTGTTGCTACTGTTGTGGCGCAAGCGATAAGTGGGATACTTTGCGCTGTGTTTATTATGAAAAAGGTAAGCGTACTGAAAATTTCAAAAGAGGACAGAGTTATGTCAAAGCCTGCGGTGCTCAACCTTATAATAATGGGCTTTCCTATGGGATTGCAGTATTCTATAACCGCTATCGGCTCAATGGTAATGCAGTCGGCTAACAACAAGCTTGGAAGCATTTATGTGTCAGGATTTACCGCTGCCGCAAGAATAAAGCAGTTCACAATGTGTCCTTATGACGCTTTTGCAACAGGTGCATCAGTTTTTGCAAGCCAAAATCTCGGTGCAGGAAATCTCAAGCGTATCAAAAAGGGCATACGTATTGGCGTTGGCGTGGGCATGACTTATGGTGCTATTGCAGGAATAGTTCTGATATTCTTCGGCAGACAGCTTTCACTTATCTTTGTAAACAAGTCTGACGTTGCTGTGCTTGCGGCTTCGGCAAAATATCTTTTCTGTGCAGGCTTTTTCTATTGGCTGCTTGGTATACTCAATACTTGCAGAATGTGTACGCAGGGTCTTGGATATTCTGGACTTGCCATATTCTCAGGCGTAACTGAAATGATAGCACGAATTTCTGTGAGCATGATATTTGTACCGAAATTCGGATACACCGCTATCTGCTTTACAGATCAGGCGGCATGGATAGCGGCTTGTTTGTACATAGTTCCTGTTTGCATACACTGTGTGAACAAGGCAGGCAGACACATTGCAGGAGAACACGGACTTCCTGTGGAAAATAAATAAGCTAAAGGCAGCTCTGGAAAAAATCAGAACTGCCTTTCGTTATGCCTATTTGTTTATAGCGTTTTTAAGCTGTAAGATAACTTCGCTGTAGTATCTTGGGTTGACATCACCAAGTTTCATGTTGTCATTATATGCGGCGTCGGGAAGTCGGAAGTAAAGCTCCTCCACGGTCACGTCCTCTATCTCGTAATAGCCGATGTATGTTCCTGAGAATTTAAGCTCGGCGGTCATTCCTGTGTTGACGAGTTTGCCGTCGGGATCTTTCACTTTGCCTGAGATATCATTTCTTATGAATTCATAGAAATAGCCTGCATCCTGTGCCTGACCTTTATACCAGCCTGCTTTTGTCATGCGATTGACGAGGGTGGTATTGGTTATCTCAGTATTTTTGAAAATCTCGCAGGAGGTCTTGTTCTTGTCATTCTCCGCTACTGTGTATACCTTTCTTCTAAGTTGGTCGAATGGCTGCATTATCTCATAGTCATCAAGTTGTTCCAGCCATGCTTCTTTCTCCTCTTCGGTAAGTTCCAGCGGGTGAACAAGCCCTATCTGCATACCCTCGGACAGCTCTATCTCATCATCATCTGAGTTTGTGAAGCTGCCGTCGTCAAGATAACGGAACGCAGTTTTAAGGCTGCCGTTTTCGTATATGCCCCATATAAGACCTACTGCAAAGCAGTGCATGAGAGGATTTTTTACAAAGAGGGCTTTCCATGCTTCTGCTGTCCACTTGCGGTCAAGCATAAGCACATATTCAAGACGCTGTTTCTGTGCGGCAACAACAGTTTTCATTTGCTTTTTCATTTCCTTGAACTCGGCGGTAGCCTTTTCAGCAAGCTTTGGATCGTCATTTACGCCTATTTTAGGGAGATTTTTCAGCTTCTTCTCGCCCTCGAATATTTCTATATCAAGCTGTGGAGTGAGATAAACAGAGAATTTTCTGCTGCCGAAATCAAAAGTGCGGCACATTTTTTCGTCAAAGCCCATGTCAGGCACTATCTTGTCGGCAAGCTCCTGTGTTGTCAAATCAAGCTGTTTAGCGGCATTGGCAAGTGCGTCAACGGCGGCAGCTCTGACCGCACGGCTTTTATACTTCCTTGAAATGTTGTCTACAGTCATAAGCGCATAG
>CALEJX010000538.1 GCA_937898375.1 uncultured Ruminococcus sp. | reverse complement strand
GATGATAGTATTTGAACGTTGAAGGATTGCCCTGCTTTCCAGGTACTTCAACCTTCGTAAGTTCAACATCGACTTCTTCATTGTCATCAAGGCCGTCATCATCCGTGTCAGCTTTCATATAATCGGTATTAACAATTTTGCAATTTGAGCTTACAATAAGTCCGCTCATTTCTTCAATATCTGTAAAACCGTCACCATCAGTGTCTGTTTCTCCAACAAAGGTCTTAGGACCTATTTCATTGCAGCTTTGATTTATTTCAGCAGCGGTTTTAGCAGAGTATACCTTGCCGCCTGTCAGCTGTGCATAACCTATCAATGAAGCTGTATTAAAATCACCAATACAGAAAAAGTAAATAGGTATCTTGTTATTAATTGCAAGCTTAAGAAATCTACTGTCAACTGATACACTGCTGTCAGTAATAAAAATAATTTTAGAGTTATACCCCATAGCCTCATCATTGAGTATAACTGCTGCTAAACCAATTCCATAACTAGCATTAGCAGTTCTGCTGTAATAAATCGGATCCCATTTCAACGCACTTTTGACACTCGTAAAATCGGTGTTCATTCCACCAGCATTCTGGTAGGTCAAAAAGCTCATTATATCTGAATCTGACATTGAGTCTACAATATTACTAACTATAAGTTCATTTCGATTTGCGTTATTAACATTATATATATTCGAACTTTTTGATATTAATACAGTTGCATTTGGAATATGCAGGCCTTTTGATTCGTTTATTTTAGTGTAAATATCTTGCCATGCTCTATACCATTCTTTTCCGTCAACAATCATATACTTACTGAAGTGTGTAGTCTCCACACTTACAGTTGAATTCTCCTCGTCAAGTATGGTATCCAGCTCAACAAAATTGTCATTTTCTTCATCATACCATAAAAACAGTAGATTGTCAAACTCGGTATCTCCAAGCTTTGACTTGTCAATCACATAAGTAAGCGTAGCCTTATCAAACTGCGAAGTAGTTTCTATTGAGAAAGGCTCGCCCACAAGACCGACAACATCAGAGCAAAGAATATCCTTGTTCATAATGCTCTCAACTGTTGTTGTCTTTTGAAGATTTCCCGTACCCTCCATTGTTACACGGACTTCTGTAACGGCACAATCATCGTTTTCGACTTCATGAATAAATGTCTGTAAACGCTTTTCATCGCCGTCGGAAATGCCGTTGCCATCGCTATCGGGATTCAAAGGATCAGTTTCAAAGTAGATCTCGTCGCCGTCCTCAAGCCCGTCTTCATCGGTGTCAACCTTAAGCGGATCAGTCCCGTAAGTGTTGATCTC
>CALEJX010000537.1 GCA_937898375.1 uncultured Ruminococcus sp. | reverse complement strand
ATGATAGACAACAATAAGCGTACTTTAAGGTATACTGCGCTTAAAAATATGCTCATGGAGCTTGTGGAGGGTGATGACAGTGGTCAGCAGACGTTTGATATGTAAATATCTGCTTGACTTTGTTTATCCGAACCGCTGTCCCATATGCGGAAGCTTCATTAAATGGGACGAGTTTTTGTGCAAAAGATGTGAAAGCAAGCTGCCATTTCACGAGAAGCCTTTGTGCGAAAAGTGCGGCAAGGATAAGTGCCTAGACCACGATTTACTGCATTTTGACAGTGTTCATACTCTTATGAGATATGAGGATATCTGCGTTAAAGCCATACATCAGCTTAAAGACGACAGACAGCTTAATTTTGCGGAATATTCGGCGAAGCTTCTCGGGAATATGCTGAGAGAAAATGGCATTGCAGAGCAGGCGGATATCATCACAGCAGTGCCTATGCACAGGTCAAAACGCCGAAAAAGAGGATACGATCAGGCACAAAAGCTTGCACACTTTACGGCTATGGAGCTTGGGATAAAAGAAAATTATCACCTGCTTGGACGGACAAGGGATACCGCAGAACAGCATACTCTGACTGCCGCTCAGCGTAAAACTCATGCGGAGGAGATTTATTTCTCCCTGCCGAAGCATGCTGACATAAAAGGCAGGAATATCCTGCTTTTTGATGATGTTTATACAACAGGGGCAACGTTCAATGTGTGCAGCAGGCTGTTAAAGGAAATGGGTGCGCAAAAGGTCTTTTGTGCGGCGATAGCCACAACGCTCCTTGATGAAAAGCATAAAGAATAAAACAGACCGCCCTCGGTATAATAATATCGGGAGGCGGTCTTTATGATAACTGAGGAACAGTTTGCGGCGGTGAAAAGGCTTATCGTGTCTGAAAACTGCATGATAGACAGGTTTGAGCATTATGTGAGCGAGATAAAAGAGCCACAGTTAAAAGAAGATATGCAGAAGCTTACAGCGGCTTTGAAAAATCAGCGTTCAGGGCTGCTCACAAGTTTGGAGGATAACAATGGTAACTGACGGGAATATAATAAAAGAAGCAAGATTTTTTGTTAAGGCGTATTCAAAAGAGTTTTGTCAGACCTACAGCGACCTATGCGGAAGCCCATTTGCCGAGTGTATAAAAAGTGCGCTTGACGGTCAGTTAAGAATAGCCGAGGAGCTTGAAAGCCTTGAAAAGACATACTGTGACAAAACCAAGCTACCTGTTGCAGACAGTGTTGAGGTAAACAGATTTTTGTATAAAAACAGGGAAGATATGCAGTAAAAAAATCCGCAGATACAAGTCTGCGGACTTTTGCTATTTTGATATGTGTACGTCAAGCTGATCGAATGGTATGGAAATACCATTTGCATCAAAGCGTTCTTTTGCTTCTTTGAGAAATTTGTATCTTATTTCCCAATAAGCATCGGTCGGTATCCATACACGCATTATGAGTATTATTGCGCTTGCACCATGTTCGCATATAGCCACAAGTGGCTTGTCAGGCTCGTTTATGACTCTAGGCTCGTCATCAAGCATTTCTCTCAGAATAGCCATTGCCTTGTTGTGGTCATCGTTGTAGCCGATAGAGAATTTAAGTTCAAGGCGGCGCTTATCATCAGCCGTGATGTTCGTTATTGTAGATTGTGAAACAACGCCGTTTGGTATAAATATCATCTTGTTTTCAAGCGTTTTGAGAGTGGTGTAGAGAATAGAGATAGCATCGACATAACCCTCGGAGTCGCCTATTTTTACATAGTCACCGCACTTGAAAGGCTTTGAGAAAAGTATGATAAAGCCACCTGCCACATTTGAAAGGCTGTTTTGAAGTGCAAGACCGATAGCAAGACCTGCCGCACCGATAGTTGCGACTATGGATGACATAGGCACTTGAAGTGCGGAAAGCGCCATAACTACTATTATTATGAGCAGTACGGTATGAACCACAGAGGTGAGAAATTTGTGTATCGTCACATCTGTCCGCCGCATACTTAGTCCCTTGTGCATTACCTTTATAACAAACTTGTCAAGAAGAATGCCCAAAAGAAATATCACCACTGCCGCTATAAGGTGCGGGGTAAATTCTTCGAGCCAGTTCAAAAATTTGTCAGCCAAAATATCATCTCCATAAACAATTTTATGTATTATTATTATAGCATCTGAGCTTCATAATTGCAAGTGTGCTGCATATATAACTTTTTTTGCGTATTTATGCACTTTTATCAGAAATGATAACAAAAATAGGTGTTGGCTTGGAGATAATTTTGTGAAAAAAATGTGGGAAAAAGTCTTGCTATTTTTGCGGCATTGGTGTATAATAATATTAAGTTTTATTATACATACAGTAAGGAGAATTTTTATGATCAATTTTCTTAACACTGCGGCTCAGATAGTTGCGGCAAAGAGTACGATCAGCCCTGACCAAAAAGATCTTGGCGCTGGAACTGTAGCCTCTGTCGTTGTCACTGGTTTAGTTGTGGTATTTATCGGACTTGTTCTGCTTATTCTGCTTGTGTCGATATACGGCAAGATATTTGACGTTATCAACAACAGAGCTGCCAGAAAAGCTGAGGAGGCAAGGAAAGTTGCCGAGGCTGAAAAGGCTGCCGCTAAGCCGGAGCCGGTAAAGGCTGTTGCTCCTGTTGTGGAGGACGGCATCGAAGAAGAAACCGTTGCTGTTATCATGGCTGCTATTTCGGCTATGAGCAGTGCAGAGGGCAAGAAGCTCGTTCTTAAGAGCGTTAAAACTGCCAAGCCACAGAGACCTGCATGGTCTACAGCTGGTATAATCGACAATACAAGACCATTTTAGTGCGGTTGACGTGAAAGGAACGTGATAATAGATGTCAATAATTAATTCATTTCTCGATACCATGGCGTCTCTGGCGTCACAGTCGGGTTTTGCGGGTTTCCTCGTAGATGGTGGCTGGAAAAATATCATAATGATACTTATTTCATTCGTATTTATGTATTTGGCTATTGCAAAAGGCTTTGAGCCGCTTCTGCTCCTGCCTATCTCATTTGGTATGCTGCTTACAAACCTGCCATACGCTGAGATGTATCACCCGGATTTCTGGAACTACAAGACAGTTGCAGGCAATGACCACTATATCGATTACGGACAGATACTTCAAAAGGGCGGTTTGCTTGATATCCTTTATATGGGCGTTAAGCTCCAGATCTATCCACCGCTCATATTCCTTGGCATAGGTGCTATGACAGACTTTGGCCCGCTGATCGCAAGCCCTAAGAGCTTTCTTATGGGTGCTGCTGCACAGGGCGGAATCTTCTTTACATTCATCGGTGCGGCTCTCTTCGGCATGAGCGCTGCAGAATGCGGTTCTATCGCTATCATCGGCGGTGCTGACGGTCCTAC
>CALEJX010000536.1 GCA_937898375.1 uncultured Ruminococcus sp. | reverse complement strand
GAGTGAAAGTCAAATTTGTGATATAAAGCTTCACCTGCGAGCCGTTATAAAAATAATATGTAAATGCAATGCCAAGAGATATAACAAGGTCGATAAGACCCTTTTTAAGGTTGCCCCAAGGAGTTTCAGCGGCGTCATCAAAATATCCGCTGAGCATGGCGGCATACACAAGCACGAGATAGATTATGTTCTCGATATCAAGAGGATAAAAAAGTGCAGTGCAAAGGGTAAAGGAAGTCACAAAGATTATTCCTGCACCACGGGGCTTGCCCTCAGAAAGTGCGCCGTTCACGGCAAATGCTCTGCCCTGATCTTTAGGCAGGATACGCTTGAAGAATTTCAAGCTGAAAAAAGCGATCAGAAAACTACACAGCATTGGCACCAGCAGCACCAATGTAGTATTATTAGTCTTAGCCAAAAGGTTATAAAACATTGTCATCGTCCTTTTCTGTTTCAATTCATACATATACTATTGTATTATACAACATAGCTGTGCAAAATGCAAATATTATTATCCGTCATTTTGCACAATTTTTTCTTAACGGTTTCTTAAGGTGGAGTAGGCTAAGGATTTTTATGGTGAGGGTTGAACACTTTGACCTTTTGTGCTATAATAACTTCAATAAGGAGGCATTTCTATGGCAATAAAAGACAAAGTGCTGGAACTTCTCGACGATAACAAGGGCAAATATCTTTCAGGTGAACAGCTTGCTGACACGCTTGGCTGTACCCGTGGGGCTGTTTGGAAAGCTGTGAAAGCTTTGCAGGAAAACGGCTACCCTATCTCAGCAGTGACAAACAAGGGCTACTCCCTTGACGAAAACACCGACATACTTTCCCTTGCAGGCATAAAAAAATATCTTGACCCTGACCGTCAGGGGCTTGAAATAGAGGTATATAAGGAAGTAAATTCCACTAATTTGGTGCTCAAAGACTATGCAAATCAGGGTGCACCTGAGGGCAGGATAGTCATTGCAGGTATGCAGACGCAGGGGCGTGGCAGGCTTGGACGTTCCTTCTTCTCACCCTCTGATTCGGGACTTTACATGAGTATTCTTCTCCGCCCTGACATGGCTGCGGCTGACGCTGTGAAGATAACCACCGCCGCTGCGGTTTCTGTTGCACTTGCTGTGGAAAAGGTCAGCGATCAAAAGCCTGACATAAAATGGGTGAATGATATTTACATAAACGGCAGAAAAATTTGCGGCATACTCACGGAAGCTTCTTTCAGCATGGAGAGCGGAGGGCTTGACTACGCCGTGCTTGGTATTGGTGTGAACACCTACGAACCCGAGGGCGGTTTCCCTGAGGCGATAAGAGATATTGCAGGGCCGATTTTCCATGAGAGAAAAAGCGATATGCGAAACAGGATAGCCGCAGAAATAATTAATAACTTCATGCGCCTTTATGACAGCTTTGCAGAAAACAGTTTTTACCCTGAATACAGAAAGCGCTTGCTGTGGGTTGGCGAAAAAATAAACGTCATAAGAGGAAGCGAGAAAACTCCTGCTATAATGCTTGGGGCAGATGAGGACTGCCGTCTGCACGTCAGATATGAGGACGGCAGAGAGGAATATATTTCCTCGGGAGAGATAAGCATACGCAAAGCGTGATATATATTCTTACATGGCAGGTATGCCATATCAAACAAACGAATGTAATTTATAATAATTAATTCAGTTTATCAAATAGTATCAACAGGTCGAGCCATTGGAAAATGGCTCGATTTTTTGTGCATTGTAACTATATAAACGTTTTCGATTATGTGTATTTCTACAAGTTAGTCAATACTTATTCTAATTATATATAGCCCATGTAAATAAAAACATTATTCTTTTTGTGTCATATAGTATATAATTATAGTTGACAGTATGTCTCGATTATTGATTTTGTAATCAATTTTAACATTAATTATATGGAGGAAATTTTATGACAAAAGAATTTGATTATTCACCGATCGACAAAATTCTTGAAAATCATGAAAAAACAGCGGTCATAGCCATATTGCAGGATATTCAGGAGATCTATCACTATCTTCCTAAAGAGATATTCCCATATCTTGCAAAAAAGCTTGGCACAGGCGAAGCAAGAATATACAGCGTTGCGACCTTTTATGAAAACTTTTCTCTCGAACCAAAGGGCAAATACGTTATCAAATGTTGCGACGGCACTGCCTGTCATGTAAGAAAATCTATACCTATTCTCGAATATCTCAGAGGAGAGCTTGGTCTTAGCGAAAAGAAAACCACCACTGACGATCTGATGTTCACCGTTGAGACCGTTTCATGTCTTGGTGCTTGCGGACTTGCCCCTGTTCTCACTGTGAACGACGTTGTTCACCCTGAGATGAACCCTGACAAGGCTGCGGCTCTGCTCAAAGAGCTGAGAGAAAAGGAGGCTGAATAATATGCTGCTGAAAACGAAATACGATCTTGACAACGCCCGTGAACAGTATGGTCACTTGGTAGACAAGCAGGCAAGAAAAGTGCTTGTTTGCGCTGGTACAGGCTGTGTGGCAGGCGGCTCGCTGAACATATGTCAGAAGCTTATAGAAACTATCTCCGCCAAGGGATTAGAGTGCGTTGTGGCGCTTGCTGACGAGCCACATGATGATGATATCCACGAGGGCGCTATCGGCGTAAAAAGAAGCGGCTGTCACGGCTTCTGCGAAATGGGTCCATTGGTTAGAATTGAGCCGGAGGGCTGGCTTTACACAAAAGTTAAGCTTGACGATGTTTACGAGATAGTTGAAAAGACTATCTGCGGCGGCGAATGTGTTGAAAGGCTGTGCTACAAGAAAAACGGCGAGATTTATCGTCAGCAGGCAGAGATACCATTCTATAAAATGCAGCAGCGTATCGTTCTTGAACACTGCGGTCACATTGATGCTACTTCCATAAAGGAATATCTCGCTATCGGCGGCTACAGAGCCTTTGAAAAGGCTCTTCTCGATATGTCCCCTGAGGATATCCTCAACGAAATGACAGAATCTAATCTTCGTGGACGTGGCGGCGGAGGATTTCCTCTCGGCAGAAAGTGGACTAGCGTTGCAAAGCAGAAAAGCCCTACAAAATACATAGTCTGCAATGGTGACGAGGGCGACCCTGGCGCATTTATGGATCGTTCTATCATGGAAGGCGACCCACACAGACTTCTCGAGGGCATGATGATCGCAGGTATCGCAACAGGCTCAAAAGAGGGCTATATCTACGTTCGTGCGGAATATCCGCTTGCAGTTTCACGTCTTAAAGGCGCTATCGCACAGGCTGAGCAGTTCGGTCTGCTTGGTGACAACATTCTCGGCACAGATTTCTCATTCAGAATACATATAAATCGTGGTGCGGGCGCATTTGTTTGCGGCGAAGGCTCTGCCCTGACGGCTTCTATCGAGGGCAAGCGTGGTATGCCTAGAGTAAAGCCGCCGAGAACTGTTGAACATGGCCTTTTCAACGAGCCTACAGTTCTTAACAACGTTGAAACGCTGGCTAACGTGCCTGTTATCATAAACAACGGTGCAAAGTGGTTTAGAAGCATAGGTCCTGAGAACTCCCCTGGAACAAAGGCTTTCGCTCTTACCGGCAACATCTCGAACACCGGTCTTATCGAAGTGCCAATGGGAACTTCTCTCAGAAAGGTAATATTTGATATCGGCGGCGGCATGAGAGGTGACGGAAAGTTCAAGGCTGTTCAGATAGGAGGCCCGTCAGGCGGCTGTCTTGTTACGCCTAACCTCGATATTCAGCTTGACTTTGACTCCCTGAAAAAAGTCGGCGCTATGATAGGCTCAGGCGGACTTGTTGTTATGGACGATAAGTCCTGCATGGTAGAAGTTGCAAGATTTTTCATGAACTTCACCCAGAACGAGTCCTGCGGAAAGTGCGTTCCGTGCCGCGAGGGTACAAAGAGAATGCTTGAGATACTTGAGCGTATCGTAAACGGCAATGGTCAGGAGGGGGATATCGAACTTCTTCTTGAGCTTGCCGACACTATCTCCTCAACTGCTCTCTGCGGTCTTGGAAAGACGGCAGCATTCCCTGTTGTATCCACAATAAAGAACTTCCGTGAGGAATATGAAGCTCACATTAGAGACAAGAAGTGTCCTGCGGGCAACTGCAAAAAGCTTGTGACATATCAGATCGACCCTGAGATATGCAAGGGCTGTTCAAAGTGTTCAAGAGTCTGTCCTGTGGGTGCGATCAGCGGCGAGATCAAAAAGCCGTTCAAGATCGACACCTCTAAGTGCATAAAGTGCGGAGCTTGTATTTCCAACTGCCATTTCAAAGCTGTCAAGGAGGTTTAATTTTAGCTATGAATAAAGAGTTTATGATAATCGACAATATCCCCGTTGCTATAAACGGCGAAAAAAATCTGCTTGAGCTTATCAGAAAGGCAGGAATTGAGCTTCCTACATTCTGCTACTATTCTGAGCTTTCAGTATACGGCGCTTGCAGAATGTGCATGGTGGAAAACAAGTGGGGA
>CALEJX010000535.1 GCA_937898375.1 uncultured Ruminococcus sp. | reverse complement strand
GACGTTCAGGGCTCAGTTGAAGCCGTAAAGCAGTCACTTGAAAAGCTTTCAAATGACGAGGTAAGAGTTAAAGTCATCCACGGCGGCGTAGGCGCTGTATCTGAGAGCGACGTTATGCTTGCAAACGCTTCAAACGCTATCATCGTTGGATTTAACGTTCGTCCTGACCCTGTTGCAAAGCAGAACGCGGAGCAGAGCGGCGTTGATATCAGACTTTACAGAATAATCTATGATGCAATAGAAGAGATAACAGACGCTATGAAGGGTATGCTCGCACCTAAGTACAGAGAGGTGGAGACAGCCCGTATCGAGGTAAGACAGGTATACAAGATATCCAACGTTGGTACTGTAGCAGGCTCTTACGTCCTTGACGGTAAGGTAGGCAGAAATAACGAGATAAGAGTCGTAAGAGACGGTATCGTTATCGCCGAGGATAAGATGTCAAGCCTTAAGAGATTTAAAGACGACGCCAAGGAAGTTGCCGCAGGCTTTGAATGCGGTATCACCCTTGAAAAGTTCACCGATATCAAGGAGGGCGACATTTTCGAGGCGTTCTATATGGAAGAATACAGAGATTGATAAGCATGCTTACGGGACGGACAGCCGCCCCGTAAGAGCATATTTAAGCAGGAGATAAAGATATTATGGCAGGTTACAGAGCAGGACGTATGTCCGAAGATATAAGAAGAATAATATCGGGCAAAATGAGAGACCTTAAAGACCCAAGGATACACGGAGGAGATATGCTTACTATCGTCCGCTGCGACGTGGCAGGCGACGGCTCATTCTGCAAGGTGTATGTTTCAAGCTTTGAGGGCTATGAAAAGGCAAAGGAAGCTGTTAAGGGCTTTGAGTCGGCAACAGGATTTCTCAAAAGAGAGATATCCAACGTGCTGAAGCTGAAAAAATGCCCTGAACTTAAATTTATCGCAGATAATTCTATCGAGCATTCAGCAAAGATAAACAAGCTTCTAAAAGAAGTTCTGCCCGAAGAAGAAACAGAGGAGACAGACGGCGAAGAACAGTAGAGGGGAAAGGGTATTATGACATTTCAGGATATTCTCAAAATATATGATATTCTCAAAATATTTGAGGAAAATGATGATTTTCTTATTCTCACTCACAAAAGCCCCGACGGAGATACGCTGGGATCAGGCTTTGCCCTGTGCGCTTTTCTGAGAGATATGGGAAAAAAGGCTAACGTTGTAAATTCCGACAGCTTTCCGGAAAGATATGATCTTATCTATGAGGGCTATTACCCTCAGGAAATTGATGTGAAGTATGTTATCGCAGTGGATATCGCAGATACAAAGCTTCTTGGCAGCAACCTTTCTAAGTATGCCGAGGAGGGCGCAATAGACCTTTGCATCGACCACCACATCTCAAATAAGTATTTTGCAAAGCAGTCTTATGTTGACGCTGACGCTTCTGCGGCGGCGCTTATAATGTATCAGATATTCAAAGCCTCAGGCAGAAAAATATCACGTCAGATAGCAAGATGCCTTTATACAGGCATTGCAACTGATACAGGCTGTTTCAAGTATGAAAACACAACTCCGCAGGCTCATATCGCCTGCGCAGAGCTTATGTCATATGGTATCGACTTTGCTTATATCAACAGAAAAATGTTTGATGTAAAAAGCAGGGGCAGACTTATGGTGGAGCAGTCCGTTACAGCGAATATGGAGTATTACTGCGGTGGCAAATGCTCTATGATAGTGCTTACAAAAGAGCTTATGGAGAAAAGCGGCGTTGACGCCGCCGAGTTCGAGGGACTAGCTTCTATACCATTGTCCGTTGAGGGCGTGAAAATAGGCATAACAGTTAAGCAAAGACACGAGAACGTCTACAAGATATCAGTGAGAAGCGACGACGAGATAGACGCTTCCGCATTCTGCCGTGAGTTTGGCGGCGGAGGACATATAAGAGCCGCAGGCTGTGAGATAACAGGAAGCCTTGAAGAAGTCAAGGCTAAGCTTCTCAAGCAGGCGGAAAAGGTTCTGGGCTGATGAGTTTGGATAACAGCAAGGATAATATCTGCGGCATTTTGCCCGTAAAAAAGCCTGAGGGCTGGACTTCTTTTGACGTTATCGCAAAGCTCAGAGGAGTTTTAAGAATAAAAAGATTGGGTCATTCGGGAACTTTAGACCCCATGGCAACAGGCGTTCTGCCGGTTTTCGTTGGCAGAGCCACAAAAGCCTGCGATATTATCCCCGACAGACGAAAGGTCTATACCGCAGGCTTTCAGCTTGGGGCAAGCACCGATACCTTAGACAGCACAGGAAAGGTGCTGGAAACAAGCGACAAGGCAGTTACTAAAGCCGACCTTGAATGTGCAAAAAGCAGTTTTATAGGCGATATCATGCAGGTGCCGCCTATGTATTCTGCAATAAAAGTGAACGGCAAAAAGCTCTATGAGCTTGCAAGAGCAGGCAAAGAAATAGAGCGTGAGCCGAGAGCTGTCCATATCGACAGCATTGATATAATAGAATATGACGAAGCTTCACGCAGCGGCGTAATGAAGGTTGATTGCGAGAAAGGCACTTATATACGCTCTGTTATCAGCGATATAGGCGAAAAGCTTGGCTGCGGCGGAATGATGACTTCTTTGGAGCGTTCCTATTCAGGGGGCGTTGATATAAAGGATTGCTATACCATAGAGGAGATTGCCGAGCTTTGTGGGCAGGACAAGCTGTCCGAAATGCTTATCCCACTTGACAGAGCCTTTGAAAGCTATGAAAAAACTACTTTGGGACAGTGGGAAACAAAGCTTTATAAAAACGGCGTAAAGCTCAGACCTGAGCAGACAGGGATAAAAGACTTGTCAGAGGACAAGCTCTACCGTGTCTACGGCAGCGATAACAGCTTCCTCGGTATCGGTACTTTTCATGAGGGCAGTTTCAGAAGCTTCAAAAATTTCTGATAATTTGTTTTATTCGGAGGGATATTTTGACGGATATAACAAACAGCGGGTATATCCCCGACAAAAAGACAGTTTGCGCTCTTGGACTTTTTGACGGAGTTCACAGAGGACATCAGCTCATAATAACAACGGCTGTAAAAAAGGCTCAAAGCATTGACGGACATTCGGCAGTTTTCTGCTTCAAGACCGATACAGTGACCTCAAAGGGTCATGACGGCAGGATAGAAATGCTTATGAGCGACGAGGAAAAGCATGAAAAAATGGCAGAGCTTGGTGTCGAGGTGCTTTTCTCGCCTGATTTTGCACTGTTCAAAGGCATGGCGCCTGAGGACTTTGTGAAAAAGGTGCTCAAAGAAAGGCTCAATTGCAGCGGCGCAGTGTGCGGAAACGATTTTACATTCGGCAAAGGCGCACAGGGCAAGGCTGTTGACCTTAAAAGGCTCGGCGAAAAATATGATATAGACGTGGAGATAGTAAGCCCATTGCTCATGGGTGGTGAAGTCATAAGCTCCACAGAAATAAGACGATGCGTCCGTGAGGGCGAGATAGCCAAAGCAAATGAAATGCTGGGCTACAATTTCGGCTTCTGCCTTGAAGTGGAACACGGCTTCCAGCGTGGCAGAACGTGGGATTTCCCCACAATAAATCAGCAGATACCAAAGGGCAGAGTAATGCCGAAATTCGGCGTTTATTGCTCCACTGTTGAGATAGACGGAAAAAAGTATGCAGGTGTAACGAACATCGGCGTAAAGCCGACCGTCCATGTTGAAACAGCTCCTCTTGCGGAGACTTTCATCATGGATTATCACGGCGACCTTTACGGCAGAAAGCTTAAACTTGAACTGCATGAATTTCTCCGACCCGAAAAAATGTTTGACAGCTTTGACAGTCTCCGTGAGGAGATAGCAAGGAACAAAGAACAGGCGGTCAGATATTTTGAGGAAAACGGCATTTGATATTAATTTTGAAAGGAAGATATAAATGAACAAGGTAAGAACAAGATTTGCACCTTCACCAACAGGTTATATGCACATAGGCAACCTGAGAACAGCACTCTTTACCTATCTTATTGCAAAGCAGAACGGAGGAGATTTTATTCTCCGTATCGAGGATACAGATCAGGAGCGTTATGTTGACGGCGCTGTTGAGGTCATCTATAAGACCCTTAAAGACGTTGGACTTAATTGGGACGAAGGTCCTGATATCGGCGGACCAGTAGGTCCATATATCCAATCTGAAAGAATGTGTATGTTCAAGAAATATGCCGAGGAGCTTGTTGAAAAGGGCGAAGCTTATTATTGCTTCTGCGATAAGGAAAGACTCGAGGAAGTAAGAGCCATTCAGGAAGCAAGCGGTATCGCTCCAATGTATGACAGACATTGCCGCAACCTCTCACCGGAGGAGATAAAGGAAAAGCTCGACGCTGGCGTTCCATACGTTATCAGACAGAAGATACCTACAGAGGGCGAAGTTACTTTCCATGACGAGCTTTACGGCGATATCACTGTTGACTGCTCTACCCTCGACGACCAGATACTTATAAAGACCGACGGTATGCCTACCTATAACTTTGCAAACGTCGTTGACGACCACCTTATGGGTATCACACACGTTGTAAGAGGTAACGAGTACCTCGCTTCTGCACCTAAGTATAACCTGCTCTATAAGGCTTTCGGCTGGGAGATACCTACCTATATCCATGTTGAGCATATCATGAAAGATAAGCAGCATAAGCTCTCAAAGAGAGACGGCGACGCTTCCTATGAGGACCTTATGAAAAAGGGCTATCTTAAAGAAGCCGTTATAAACTATATCGCACTGCTGGGCTGGGCACCAAAGGGCGAGAATGAGATATTCTCCCTCCAAGAGCTTGTTAAGGAGTTCGATATCCACGGCCTTTCAAAGTCACCTGCTATCTTTGACCCTGCTAAGCTTAAGGCTATCAACGGTAAGTATATAAAGGCTATGACCCCTGAGAAGTTCGCAGAGTATGCTATCCCTTATATCAAGCAGTCCGTTCATAGAGAGGACGTTGACCTTAACGAGATCGCAAAGCTCTTGCAGGCAAGAACAGAGCTTTTCACAGAGATACCTGAAATGGTAGACTTTATCGACGCTCTCCCTGAGTATGATATCGCACTTTATACACATAAAAAGATGAAAACAAATCCTGAAAATTCTCTTGAATCTCTCAAAACAGTTCTCCCTGTACTTGAGGGCGTTGAAGATTGGACAGAGGAAAATATCCATGACGCACTCTTTGACCTTATCGGCAAGCTTGGCGTAAAGAATGGTATCGTTCTGTGGCCTCTTAGAGTTGCAGTTTCAGGCAAGGCTTTCACTCCGGGCGGCGGCGTTGAGATATCCTATCTCATCGGCAAGGAGGATACTCTTGCAAGAATAAGAAAGGGCATTGAGAAGCTGTCATAATAATACCTGCAAAAACGTTGGAAACAGCACAAACGTAGGGGCGACCTCTGGTCGCCCGCTGTATGTGACCTGCTGTCTGACGTTTTTAGCAAACGAAATCAGTATCAGTGGAGCATTTTGAGTATTTGCTGCTTTAAATTTACTTAAAATGCTCTGCCTTTCGTACAGCTATCACTCCCCTGTCACATAAGTATTATAGAATTGTAAAGACTTATGAATGTTTTTCCTAAGAGGAGGAAAATGAAATGATAGAGGTTATAAACCTTACCAAGAGATATGGCGACAAAAAAGCTGTCGATAATATCTCTTTCAAAGCGGAGGACGGCGAAGTTCTCGGCTTCCTCGGTCCTAACGGAGCGGGAAAATCCACGACTATGAATATCCTTACAGGCTACATATCCTGCACGGACGGCAAAGCCCTTATAGACGGCGTTGATATCCTTGAAGACCCTATCAAGGCGAAAAAGAAGATAGGCTATCTCCCTGAGCTTCCGCCGCTTTATATGGACATGACCGTAAAAGAGTATCTCTATTTTGTCTATGACCTTAAAAAGTGTAAACTTCCAAAGGTGTCGCATCTGAAAGATATATGCGGACTTGTAAAGATAGACCATGTTTATAACAGAATAATCAAGAACCTGTCAAAAGGTTATAGACAAAGAGTAGGTCTTGCTCAGGCTCTTATCGGCAACCCGAAAGTGCTTATCTTGGACGAGCCTACAGTTGGTCTTGACCCAAAACAGATAATCGAGATAAGAACTCTTATAAGAAAGCTCGGCAAAAATCATACTGTTATCCTTTCTTCTCATATCCTCTCTGAGGTGCAGGCTGTCTGCGATAAGATAATCGTCATCAACGAGGGCAAGGTGGTCGCAAACGATACAGAGGAACACCTCTCTCAGAAGCTCTCAGGCGAGCATAAGCTCACTGCAAAAATTCAGGGCGATAAGGATAAGATCGTCAGAGCAATGCAGGGCATAAAGGGCGTTGAGAAAGTTATCTGCGACGCAAGCCATAAGGACGGCGTGAACGATATAAGAATAGAAGCAAAAGAGGGCGTCGATATCAGACGTGACGTCTTTGAAACAGTTGTTAAAAACGGCTGGTATTTGCTTGAACTCAGAACATCTGAGCTTTCACTTGAAGATATATTCCTTAAGCTCACAATGGGCGAGGCTGTGCCTGCCCTTGCAGATAGTTCTGATGAGGAGGGAAATGACTAATGGGCGCTATATTCAGACGAGAGGTAAGGAGCTATTTCACCTCACCTATCGGTTATATTTTCCTTGCGGCATTCTATGCCTATGCAGGCATAATGTTTGCAAACTACAGCCTTGAAAGCGGCTATACAAAGCTCGATTCCGTTTTCAGTGCGCTTCTTATAATCATAATCGTGCTTATACCTATCCTCACCATGAGGACCATATCCGAGGAAAAGCGAACAAAAACAGACCAGTGTCTGCTAACCGCCCCTGTGGGTCTTGGCAGTATTGTTGTCGGTAAATTTCTTGCCGCTTTCCTTATCTATATCATAGCTATCGCTATCACAGGCGTTTTCGCAGTTGTAGTGTCCGCTTTCGGTACGCCTGACTGGAACGTCGTTGTGGGCAATATCGTTGCTCTGGCACTTGTTGGCGGCGCTTATATCGCTATCGGTATCTTCTGCTCATCTTTCACAGAAAATCAGATAGTCGCCGCAGTAATAAGCTTTATCGCACTTATCTTCGTATCGTTCCTGTCAACAATAGGCAATCTTCTGCCTTTTGATTGGCTCACAACAGTGTGCGAAAAGGTGTCATTCGGCGAGAGATATTATTCATTCACCTACGGACTTTTTGACTTTTCTAATGTTGTGTTCTTTCTGAGTGCAATAGTGGCATTTCTTTTCCTCACGGTGAGAGTGCTTGAAAAACGCCGCTGGGGCTAAAGGAGGGCTGTTGAAATGGAAGAGAATAATAACGAAAAGGTCTCTGTATCAGGAGCAGACCTGCTCAAAGACGTTGTAGCAGACGAAAAGGCAGCAAAGAGCGCTCCGAAGGATACAGAAAAGGATAAAAAAGACAAAGGCAAGAAGAAGGATAAAAAAGAGAAAAAGGCAAAGGACGGCAAAAAGTTCAATACCAAAAAGCTCAAGCATGGAACAATGGCAACAGTGTTCACCTGCGTCTTTATCGCTCTGCTCGTCCTTGTGAACGTTGTCACAACAATGCTCTTTGACAGATATCCTATCACTATCGACTTGACAAGCAATAAGATATATTCAGTTTCAAACGATACAGAGGATTATGTAAAGAAAGTGAACGTTGACGTTCAGGTAACTATTTTCGCAGACGAGAATACTTATACAAATTACAGCTCTTATAATAAGCAGGCTGTAGAGCTTCTGAAAAACTATTGTAAGCTCAACCACCACATCACATATCGTTTCGTTGATATCGACTCACACCCTGAGATCGTTAAGGAGTATACCGATACTATCAGCCAGTTCGATATGATATTTGAAACAAAAACAAAAGTAGACGGCAAAGAGATAAGCCGAACAAGAAAGCTCGGTATGCTCGACCTGCTCACATTTAAAGATGAGTTCGAGCAGCAGCTCTCACAGTCAGGCTACAGCATAGAAGCCCTTGCTCAGCAGGCAGGCGGCGACCTTGCGTTCCTGTCTTATTACGGCAGCTATGTTGAGTCCTCAAACGCAGAGCAGGCTTTCACTTCCGCCCTTATGACAGTAACAGACCCTAACCCTGTCTATGTTACTATCCTCACAGGCAGAAGCGAGCTTACACAGCTCACATATTTCCAGACGCTTCTTACAGCAAACGGCTATAACGTGAACACAGTGGATATAACTTCCGAGGATATCCCTGCCGATACAGACGTTATCGTTATCCCTGCACCTAAGACAGACTATCTGGAGGAGGATATCACAAAGGTCAGCGACTTCCTCAATAATGACGGAAATCTTGGCAAACAGCTCCTCTATATCGCTTCTTATGGTCAGGAAGATACTCCAAACCTTGATGAGTTCCTGTCAGAGTATGGACTTTCTATCGGTAAGGGCGTTATCTGCGAAAGCGACTCAGGCAAGTATTATAACTCGCCTTGCGTAACGATCGCTTCCACAGTTTCCGATAACTTCACACAGGACGTTTCCACAGAAAGCCCAGCTATCCTTTCAGCACTCTGCCGTCCTGTAAACACACTCTTTGACGAGCAGGATATGGTTTCCACAGACGCTTATCTCCAGTCCTCCGACGCCGCTTATACAGCAGACGTTGAGATATCACAGACCACAGGTCAGGTAAAGATAGGCGACCCATTGGTAAAGGGTCAGCAGAATTATATGGCTGTCGGCTCAAAGGCAAAGTTCACAGACGATAACAATACTCTCTATAGTAACGTTATCGCAGTAGGCTCAGAGGGACTTCTGTCTGATACCTATTTGCAGTATTCACAGTATCAGAACAGCGAGTATTTTATAAGCGTTATAAATGGTCTTACCGGCAAGACCGCAGGTATCACTATCACACCAAAAACTATCACAGGCAACGTTTTCGATGTTACTCAGCAGCAGAAAACAGTCCTCAAGTGGACATTCTGCCTTGGCGTACCTGTTGTAGTTCTTATAGTAGGTATCGTTATCTGGGCAAGAAGAAAGAATAAGTAAAACACAGAGGTAATCACAAATGAATGGTAAATTGCAGGGTATCATAATCTGCGGAGTCACAGCGGCTTGTCTGGTGGGAGTAATGGCGTTTCTCAATTCCACATCAGGCAAATCAGACGCCGACTCCAGCTCATCGTCAACAGCGGCAGTTTCAAGTGAGGACGAGAGCGTTGTTATCCTCACAAAGTCAAGCGATGATATCACAAGCGTAAAAGTTTCAAACGAACACGGCGAGTATTCCGTTAATAGGTCAGAGTCGGGCAAATCCACATGGAGCATACCTGAACTTGGCACTCTTAATGCAAATACAACGGCTGAGTCCTCTATGATATCGAACCTTGACAGCTTCAAAGCTAAAAAGCTCGTTGAAGAAAACGTTGAGGATATGTCAAAATACGGACTTGATAAGCCGACAGCAGATTTCACAGTTGAATACAGCGACGGCACTACCACTACCGTTCATATAGGTTCTGCTTCACCAAGCAATGAAAGATACAGCTATGTGAGCCTTGACGATGAAAAGACCGTCTATATGGTAATGGGAACAAAGCTTTCATACTATACAGACCCAGTGACCGAGTATGCAAACCTCACTTTGCTCACAAAGCCGTCTGACGATGATTGGCCTGACTATGGCAAGGAAACTGTTACAAGAAAAGACCTCGACTATGAAATGGCGTTTGAAAACAACCCTAACGAGGTGGAGGGACTTTCAGGACAGGTAATGACAGAGCCTATCTTCTCATACCTGAACATCACAAATTCTTCAGCAACGACCCATGGTATGTGGGGACTTACAGCGCAGAGCTGTGAGGTCATCGCTCCTGACGAAGCCGCAATGAAAGAGCATGGTCTTTCCGACCCGTTCGCAACAGTAAGGCTCTCAGGAGACGGCTATGACTATACCCTTAAAATAGGCGACCCTGTCTATGCTACCGCAGGCGACAGCAGCGAAACAACAGATAAAGTGTCTGCATATTATTGCTACTTTGAGGGCGTAAAGGGCGTTGACGCTATATATCTTGTTTCAGCCGATAATCTCCCATGGGCAACTGTCAAAGCGGAGGACGTTATCACAAGCCTTATGACTTCAAACTACCTTGTTGACCTTAAGGACGTTGAGGTAGTATATAACGGCAAAAAGACCACTTATGAGATAGAAAGCTCAGGCTCAAGCGCTGATACAGATTCTGACGGCAAAACTACCGCACAGGTAACAAAGGTCACAACAGACGGCAAGGAGCTTGACGTTGACAACTTCAAGACCTTCTATCAGTATCTTATGGGCTGCCCAACAAACGAGATATACTTCACAGATCCAGAGGGCGAAAGCTACCTGACTGTAACATTCGACCGCAAGGACGGCAAAAAGGACGTAATGGAGCTTTATAAAGACTCATCAAGACGTTCAGTAGTCAAGCTCAACGGCGAAACATCGTTCAGGATACAGTCAAGCTGGGCAGATACGTTCGTTGCCAATATGGACAGACTTCTTAAAGGCGAGGCTGTTGACGATAACTACTAAAGTTAAGCATAAAAACTGACGGGCGAACGCTGTTCGCCCCTACGGTCATGTTTCGACAGCTTTTGCAAAGAATATGTGATACAATATGTATCCCGCATAAAGCATGGTGAAAACCTGCGCAAAAAAGTTTTCAAAAACTCTTTTAATTTTGTTAAAAGTATGGTATAATAAAACAGTAAACAAAAAGAGAAATATATTATGAGAAAGGCGGAGAGATAAATGGCAGAAGAAAAGAAAGCTTTTTTCACCTATAAGGGCGTTCCACTGGTGAGAAAAGGAAATAATATCTATTTTGGAAATATGTATGACGAGTTCGTAGTCATGATAGAAATACTTTCTACAGAAAAGGTCGGCGGTATCGACGTTGCAAATAAGGTAAGAATAAGAAAAGTTGCAACAGACAGCACACTGCCTCCGAATAAGCAGATAGTAAAGGTAGCAGAGAAATCAAGCCTCTATGAAGCACTTGATTTTGCCTGCGCATGGCTCAAAGTATCATAAAAACATAATAGAAACAACCGGCGTGTATCACAAAGATACACGCCGGTTTTGTATGTTTTGTTTGCTATTCAACATTAGGTCTTGTTATAAGGGGCATTATCTCATCTATCATTTCCTTTGGCAAATTGTAATCCTGAAATTCGCCTGTATCATCTTTTATGCTAAAATTGCATATTTTACTTTGATAGTGCTGGTAGCTCGAGCTATCCCATGAATACTGTGAAACATCGATTATACAAATGTTTTCATGTACTTCCTCTGGTTCAACCTTTTCAAGAGAGATTCCATAAGCGTCAGCACCGCCGTATTCTGCGCCGTCAATGTAAGGATAATCCTTGCATACTGACTTAGCATTCTCTATCCACGCAGTTATCTTATCTATAGTGTCCTTGTCTGTTATCTCATATGGTTCTTCTCCATACCAGTGATAAATATAATATGCCGAAATTTCAGAGCTGTCAGGTAAACTATCAGTAAAAGTGTAATTACTTCCCGCAGGTTCCAAAACAACATATGCAGTTTCATTTCCGTCTATCCCATTTTTATCGGTATATATCTTTTTTACGCTATTGTAAAGATCATCACATTTGATCTTCATGCAAAGATATTTGCTGTCAAGTCTGAAAACATCTGCCTTTACATCTGTGATAGCACCGTCGGCTTGCTGAGCAGGATCATATAAATAACGTGTTGATGAAGCGTCAGCAGCTTGTCCATCAATGTAAGCTTTCTCTTCTTCTGAAAGCACTTTGTTGCTCAGATAGTATATCTTGTCATCGATAGTTATCGTGTACGAAGTGTCAACTGTCTCTGCTGTGGAACTGTCTGCGCTTGTAACTGCGTCCACCGAAGAATTGCTTTCAGCCACTTTTGTATTTTCTGATTTTGAGCATGAGCAAAGGAGCAGTGAGAGCGCTAAAACCAAATAAACTGTCTTTTTCATGTTTTGTCACCTACCCTATAATCTATTATATACACAATATACCATATTTCGGCATCGCTGTCAATATCCAATATATACAAATAAATATCAGTTATTAGTGCGCTTTAGACAATGACAAAAAGCACGATGATTTTCAATCGTTTAAGTTTCAAAATTCAATAATCGTGAAAAAGTTTTTTGAAAATACGCCCATTTTTTTGGCTCTACCCCCTTGTAAAGCTATCGGAAGTATGCTAAAATAATATAAGCGTTATGAATAATGACGGGATCTATGAGGGAAACGTTTACACTTTTGCCTAAACGTTTACAACTTTAAAATATTGAAAAGGAGCGTATAAAAAATATGCAGTATGGTTATTTTGACCTTGAACACAAGGAATATGTCATCACAAGACCTGACACACCTGCACCTTGGGCTAACTACCTTGGCTCACCTGAGTATGGTGCTATCGTATCCAATAACGGCGGCGGATACAGCTTTGTAAAGAGCGGTGCTAACGGAAGAATAATCCGTTATCGTTTCAATTCAAATATCGGTCTCCCTGGCAGATATATCTATATCAGAGATAACGATGTCAATGATTATTGGTCATGCACATGGCAGCCTGTAGGCAAGCCTCTTGATCAGTATAAGACAGAGTGCCACCATGGTACAGCTTATACAACAATCAAGTCTGACTACGCAGATATCCACTCCGAGCTTACATATTATGTTCCTCTGAACAAAACATATGAGGTATGGAGAACTAAGATCACAAACAATTCTGACAGATACAGAAACCTTTCAACATTCGGCTTTGTAGAGTTCACAAACGAGAACAACTACGAGCAGGATCAGGTAAACCTCCAGTATACTCTGTTCATTACAAGAACAAGCTTTGAGGGCAACAAGATCGTTCAGCATATCAACGAGAACAGCGGCAAGGACGAGAACGGCTCTAACTGGAGAGAAAGATTTTTCGGCGTAGTTGGCGCTCCTGTTTCCGCATATAATGGTAACCTTGACAGCTTTATCGGCTCTTACAGAACATACGGCAACCCTGTTGCAGTTGAAAGAGGTTTCTGCGATAACAAGCTCAACTATAACTCAAACGCTTGCGGCGCTCTTCAGTCTGACATTATCCTTGCTCCTGGCGAAACAAAGGAACTCATCTATGTTGTTGGTCAGAAGAATCCAAAGGTAGCAGACGAGATACTCGCTACATATAACGAAGCTGGCAAGGTAGACGCTGAGATCAAGGAGCTTATCGCTTACTGGCATGGTCAGCTCAATAACTTCCAGATCGAAACTCCGTCTGACGAGTTCAATAACATGGTAAACGTATGGAACGCTTATCAGTGCTTCATCACATTTATCTGGTCAAGAGCTGCATCATTCATCTATTGCGGTCTGAGAAACGGCTACGGCTATAGAGATACAGTTCAGGATATCCAGGGTATCATCCATATCAACCCTGAGCTTGCCGCTGAAAAGATCAGATTTATGATCTCTGCACAGGTAGACAACGGCGGCGGACTTCCACTCGTTAAGTTCGACCACAACGCAGGCCACGAAACTTGCCCAGATGAGAATGACGAAAACTCTATCTATGCTAAGGAAACAGGTCATCCATGCTACAGAGCAGACGACGCTCTTTGGCTCTTCCCAACAGTTAATAAGTATATCGGCGAGAGCGGAAACAAGGCATTCCTTGACGAAGTTATCGTATACGCAAACGGCGGCGAGGATACAGTTTACGAGCACCTTAAGAGAGCTATCAATTTCTCAATGGAAAGACTTGGCGCTCATACAATGCCGGCTGGTCTTTATGCTGACTGGAAT
>CALEJX010000534.1 GCA_937898375.1 uncultured Ruminococcus sp. | reverse complement strand
GCTTGGAAAAGCTCAGCAGGATCATCGTAGCCGTTATCTTCCATTGTCTGCTTGTTGTATACAAAAACATATGCAGGATCTGTTCTGATAACGCTCACATAGTGCTTGTTGCCAAGCATAAACTGATCTGTCGCACCCTTTATGTCTGTCCAAAGAGGCTTTGAAAGGTCGATATAGTCGTCGATAGGCTCTATCATTGACTTTATAGCACCCTTAGGGAAAACGTCCATATCGTCAGCACCAATGAAATCAGGTGAATCATTTGACATTACAAGAGCCGCAAGATCGTCAAACTTAGTGTCCCAAGTGGTCTGCACCCAATTTATCTTGCCATTATACTTTGTCTTGAACAAAGCAAGGTCAGCACCTATCTCCTTGTCCTCTGCCTCAGTAGGGTTGATATCCCAATGTGAAAACCACTTTATTTCGCTGCTCTTGAGATCTCTCACATCTGTCATATCGTCAGCAAGTCTTTGAACTATCTGCTGCTGATCTTCTTTGAGCTTTTTGTCAACGACCTTGCTTGATGAATCATCAGAACTTCCGCAAGACGCAAATGCTGAAAGCGAGCAAACCGCAAGGGCAAATGTTAAAACTCTTTTTGCATTATTCATAGCCATATCCTCCGAATATTACTTTCTTCTCTTTGCTACGATCACCGCTGTACCGGCAAGAGCGATAACAGCAAGTGTTCCGCCGACAGCCGCACCTGTTTCTGCTGCCTTTGACGTATCATCAGATTTTTTTGAAGATGTTGCCGCAGCAGAAGCCTTGCTTGTATCTGCTTTAGATGAAGAAACATCTTTCTTTGACGTATCAGCTTTTGAGCTTGAAGTATCCGACTTTGAGTCTGCCTTTGAAGTATCTGTTTTTGACTCTCCGCCCTCAGCAGCCGCAACGCCGAAATCAAGCGTCATTGAAAGCGTGCCGCCGTTGAAAGCACCCTCCTTTTCCCAACCAGCGACCTCAGGGCAAGCTTTCTTTGTTACTTTGCCTGTTTCCTCATCGACCTCATCAGTTGGTCTGATATGTATTCTTATTCCGCCCTCTGAATCCTCGTCCATTGAAGTAATAGAATTAAGAGAATCAAAAACTGTTGTTGTGCCGTCCTCAGCAACGAACTTTGCGTCAGATACCTTAACGTCCACAGGATAAATACCCTCAGGCAGATTTGCCACCATAACGCCCATATCTCCAAGAGTTCCCTTACCTGACATTGTCTTGTCGGCGATAACTGCACTTATCTTATATTCAACAGTTATCTTGCCAGTATCATCGATACCTACCCAATCGCCCTGATTCCAGCTCCAATCCTGACCCATATAGAAGCCCATTGCTCCGATAGAGTAATATGAGTCATTCATTTTTGTGTCCTCCTCTGATGGGTGAACAACATCGCCAAGCTTTGCTGCAGAAACTGAAACTGACATCATCGTTGCTGCGAGAACTGCCACTGAAAGACCTGCTGCTAACTTCTTAAATTTCATAACTTTTTCCTCCAATTTTTCAATAAAAATTTTTGCTTAAAGCAATTTATTTTGTTGTTTCTGTATACATTATAACTGTGTAAACGTTTTATTTATATCAAAATTGTAACATAAATATCATAAAAGTGTTTAATATCGAATTTATGAAAGAGTATAAAAATATGAAAACAGACCCACTTGATTTTCAAGCAGGTCTGTTTATTCGGAAGTTATTATAAGAAAGTGACTATGAATGATTATGTTTATATTATATACGCTACTGTAAAATAGTTATATCAATATTCAATTATTTATATCAAATAATTATTGCAAATAGAATTTATGAGCAAATATAATTTTATGAAACTCAATACAAAAAAAAACAAGCTCGGCAAATGTGACCGAGCTTGTCCAAAAATGGAGCTATATTAAGGAATTATCTATCAAAGATACTTTACCAGTTCATCAAGAACGCTGTCAAGATGTCCGTCAACAAAGCCGTAGTCTACACCCTTATATGACCAAGCCGCTCTGCCAATAGAACATTTCTCAAATGCACTGCTTATATCCTTGTACCAGTTAAGAGTATTCTCAGCCGACGCAAGATTTATAACGCCGTATTCGCCGCAATACATTGGAACATTTCTTTCCTCTGCGACCCTTACAGCCTCAGCAAATCTTCCCATAAAATAATCTGGCGTAAATTTTTCTGTCTTGACTTCCTCATATGTCTGCATATATTCAAGACCAAGACGTTTTATCTCACTTCTGTATTTCTCAACACTGCCAGGATAATCGATCCTGAAATCTCTTGGCATCTCATCTACCCAATATGCAGCCTGATGTGTGAAAAGAAATGGGTCATAACAATGGAAAGTATAAACTATATGCTCGTCATATGGCTTATCAAGGTCTTTCATTGAATCGATAGAATTGTTCCAATAGCTGCCCACAATAATATTTATATCAGGACTGTATTTTCTGATAAGCTTTATAGTATTTTCAGCGATAGCATTCCATTTTGTGCTGAATTTAGGGTCAGTTACCTCATTGAGAAGTTCAAAAGAGACCCTGTCAGAATATTTGCTGAAACGCTTTGAAAACTCCTCCCAAAGGTCATAGAATTTTTGCTGAAGTTCAGCGTTATCAAAAAATCCGCTTTCAGCCTGAGCCTTGTCAAAGAAAAAGCCCATTGTCTTATGCAGATCAAGTATCATATTGATACCGTTATTTCCGCACCAATCGATACATTTCTGAACATAGTCAAAGCCGCTCTCTATAAAGCCGTTTTCATTCTGAAAGATATTATAATCCACAGGCACTCTAACGTGGTCGCAGCCCCAGCCTTTTATACGCTTGATGTCCTCTTCTGTGATAAAATTATCGAGATGCTCCTTGCTGTAATCACATTGTGACAGCCAGCCTCCGATATCAATTCCGTGCATATAACCATTAAATTTTCTCATATTTTTACCGTCCTTTCTGATTTCAGTTTTATTTACAACTACATTGTAGCACTATGCCGCAAAAAATAATATCACAATTCTAATATTCATGTCATAATTATAATATGTTTATGACATCATACCCTATTCGCCAGAAACACTTTGTCTATACTCCGTCGGCGTCATCTCCATACGAGCTTTGAACTGCCGCATAAAATGCAGTTCACAA
>CALEJX010000533.1 GCA_937898375.1 uncultured Ruminococcus sp. | reverse complement strand
GGCTTCCATAATATCGTCCTTGCAAACTCTCAGGATATGTGCGATCTCAAGAAGTGCGTCATTTTTCTGTGTTGTTGAAGCAAAAGCGATATCCTTTTTGCAAGCCTTTGCTTTCTGTCCCAAAATATCGATATAACTCATTTTTACTATACCTCCCCATTAGCTGTAAAAAGTGTTCCTATAGGTTTATTTTCAAATACCTTATACAAATGTCTTGGATCTCTGCCATTCATTATGATAAGGTCTATGCCGCCCTTTTTGCATATTTCAGCGGCTTTTATCTTTGTCGCCATTCCACCTGTGCCAAGCGATGAGCCTGCGCCGCCAGCGATAGCCTTTATCTCCTCTGTTATCTCAGGAACAACAGGGATAAGTTCTGCGTCATCGTATTTATGAGGATCTTTGTCGAAAAGCCCCTCGATATCTGACATTATTATAAGCAGATCTGCATTAGCAAGCACTGCAACGTTTGCCGCAAGAGAATCGTTCTCGCCCATTTCAAGTTCCAACTCATCGATAGACACTGTATCGTTCTCGTTCACGATAGGGATAGAGCCAAGCTCTATGATGCGATTAAGTGCGTTCTGCACATTTATCTTTCTATCCTCAAGAAGAATATACTTTGTAAGCAGAAGCTGAGCCACATTAAGGCTGTATTCAGAGAAAAGATTATCGTAAAGATACATAAGCTCACACTGACCCACCGCCGCACAAGCCTGTCTTGTGGGAGTGTCCTTGGGTCTTTCCTTTATGCCGAGCTTTGCTCTGCCAAGACCCACCGCACCGCTTGATACAAGGATTATCTCGTGTCCTGCGTTTTGCAGGTCGGCAAGAGTTTTAACGAGCTGTTCCACACGGCGTATATTCAAAAGCCCCGTGCTGTGAGTAAGAGTAGAAGTTCCTACCTTTACCACAACTCTTTTCTTTTTTGTCATATCTATCATTTTCATCATGTCCTTATTGTTATTTTCCGTTGACAACGTTCTGCGGCGTACCCTCTATCCACATTTTTAAGTTCTGCGCAACAGTTTCAAGCAGCCTTTCTCTTGTCTGCTTTGGCGCCCACGCTATATGCGGGGTAACAGTGCAGTTCTTTGCGTTTCTGAGAGGGCAGTCCTCACGCATTGGCTCGTTTGTGAGAACGTCTATCCCTGCCCCTGCAATATCACCCTTTTCAAGAGCCTGCGCAAGCGCCTTTTCGTCCACAAGACCGCCCCTTGCGGTGTTGACGAAAAATGCTGATCTTTTCATCATGCCAAGGCTTTCGGCGTTTATCATTTTCTCGTTATCCTTTGTAAGAGGGCAATGAAGCGTAACTATATCAGAGGTTTTAAGCAATTCTTCAAGGCTTACCGCAGGTGTTCCGTCAAAAATTTTCTGCGGCGAGCGTGTAAAGGTGATGACCTTCATTCCGAACGCTCTTGCTATCTCAGCCACTTTCTTTCCTATGTCGCCGTAGCCTACTATACCGATAGTTTTTCCTGCAAGCTCATAGGTAGGGATACCAAAATATGAGAACAGCTTATAATTTACCCAGCCGCCCTCGTCAACTTTCTCGGCATATTCTCTTATTTTGCTGAAATAGTTGAGGATAAGG
>CALEJX010000532.1 GCA_937898375.1 uncultured Ruminococcus sp. | reverse complement strand
CAGATCCCTGAGGATCTTATGCTCAAGGCTATCATGACAGGTCATGAAGAGATCAAGAAAATGGTAGCATTCATCAACGATATCAAGGCTCAGATCGGTAAGCCTAAGTTTGAGTTCGAGTCAATGGAAGTTGACCACGATCTGTTCGACGCTGTTGAAGCAATGGTAGGCGAGCAGGTAAAGGTATCTCTTGACACTGACGATAAGAATGTAAGAGACGCAAGACTCCAGCCAATAATCGACGCTGTTCATGAGAAGTTCGACGAGCAGTTTGAGGATAATACAGCTGTTCTTGACGAAGTTATGTATAAGCTCCAGAAGAAGATAGTAAGAAACTGGCTCTATGAGGGCAAGCGTGTTGACGGCAGAGGTATCGACGAGATAAGACCACTTGCCGCAGAAGTTGGCGTGCTTCCAAGAGTTCACGGCTCTGGTATCTTCACAAGAGGTCAGACACAGGTCATGACTATCGCAACCCTTGGTCCTGTTTCAGACGCTCAGAAGCTTGACGGCATTGACGAGGAAACTTCTAAGAGATATATGCATCAGTACAATTTCCCTTCATATTCTGTAGGAGAAACAAGACCTTCAAGAGGTCCTGGAAGAAGAGAGATAGGTCACGGCGCACTTGCTGAGAGAGCGCTCGTTCCAGTTATCCCTTCAGTTGAGGAGTTCCCATACGCTATCAGATGTGTATCTGAGGTGCTTTCTTCAAACGGCTCTACATCACAGGGTTCTATCTGCGGTTCAACACTTGCTCTTATGGACGCTGGTGTTCCTATCAAAGAGCCTGTTGCAGGTATATCATGCGGTCTTATCACTAAGGAAGACGGCAGCTGGATGACAATGGTAGATATTCAGGGTCTTGAGGACTTCTACGGCGATATGGACTTCAAGGTAGGCGGTACAAAGAATGGTATCACAGCTATTCAGGTGGATATCAAGGTCGACGGTCTTACACCTGAGATAATTGCAAGCGCTTTTGAAAAGACGAGAAAAGCAAGAATGTATATTCTTGATGAGATAATGCTCAAGGCTATCCCTGCTCCTCGTGCTGAGGTAAGCAAGTGGGCTCCTAAGATGCTTACAACTAAGGTACCTGTTGACAAGATAAGAGAAGTTATCGGTTCAGGCGGAAAGGTGATCCAGAAGATCTCTGCTGAGTGTGACGTTAAGATAGACATTTCTGAGGACGGTAGCGTATTCGTTTCAGGTATCGACAAGGAAAAAGCCGAACAGGCAATAAACATCATCAACACTATCGCTAATGACCCTGAGATAGGCGCTATCTACAGAGGTAAGGTAGTAAAGATAATGAACTTCGGCGCTTTCGTTGAGATAGCTCCTGGCAAGGACGGTCTGGTACACATTTCTAAGCTTGACAAGTCAAGAGTAGAAAAGGTCGAGGACGTTGTTTCTGTTGGCGACGAGATCGTTGTTAAGGTAATGGAGATAGACGATCAGGGCAGGATCAATCTTTCAAGAAAAGACGCTCTTGCTGATATCGAGGCTAAGAAGAACGCTAAGTAATATGTTTTAAAGCGGACAGTTTTGCGCTGTCCGCTTTTTTTACTGTTGACAAAAAAGAAAAATTATT
>CALEJX010000531.1 GCA_937898375.1 uncultured Ruminococcus sp. | reverse complement strand
GAAATACGACGTCCTGTTTCTGGGAGTTGCGAGGTTTGAATTTTTGCAATGTTGTGTAGGCGTGCCGTGTTGGAAATGTTGCGCCGTGTGGTATTTTGAAATGATGTAATTAACGTTGTGTGGATATCGCAGTGGTGAGCAGACGACCAACCACGGGACGTCGAGGGCGCCGTCCCCTACATGGGTTGTGAAATACATAGGGAATGTGCGGAACAGCGCACGTTGTTGGCGAGTGTTGTGCGGATATTACAGGATTGTACGGGCGAACGAAACGGGCGAACGCTGTTCGCCCCTACCGTGGCTCGTGCGGATATCGCAAGTTTGAAGGATAAAAAAATCGGGCGACCAAAGGTCGCCCCTGCTGTTAGTTGTCTTTCATTTCGTTAAGCACCTCGGCACATAGGAAAAGCGAACCGCAGATAAGCGTCACGCCGTGGGGGTTTTGTGCGCAAAGAAGCCGTGCCATTTCAAGGGCAGGCTTCGGGCTTGTTTCGGCTTTTCCGCCTACAGCTGTTATGATTTCCGCTAGGTCTGCGGCGGCTTCGGCTCGGTCGCTGAAACCGTCAACTGTGTAGAATTTGTCTACATAGGGGATAAGCGTTTTTACAGCGGCGGTCATGTTTTTATCCCTGCACATTCCCATAACTGCGTAACATGGGCGGTTTTCGCAATGCTCCAATACGCCTGCCAAGGCTGACAAGCCGTCGGGATTATGTGCGCCGTCCAGTATCAGAAGCGGCTCACGGCTGAGTATTTGCACTCTGCCTTGGAGCTGGGCTTTTTTGATACCCTCGGCAATTTTATCCTGCGGGATTTTCAGGGTATCGTTTATAAGGCGTATGCCGCTTATGACGCTCATGGCGTTTAGCACCTGATGTGCGCCGCCCATTGTGACTTCATAGGGCTGTCCTTTGAACTCAAACTTTGAGCCGAAAACGTCACAGCTTATGAGTTTGAGCTGGTTGATGTCAGGGATAACCAGCTGAGAAAGATTTTTCACTGCCTGCTCACGGACAGTGCGGATAACTTTCATGTCATTGCCTGCGCTTAAAACGCATGGGCAGTGGGGCTTTATAATGCCTGCTTTTTGGTAGGCTATTTTCTCGAGGGTGTCGCCCAGAATGGCGGTATGATCGAAATCAACTGAGCCTATAACGGTGAGGACAGGCGTTTTTATAACGTTGGTGCTGTCTAAAAGTCCGCCAAGACCTGTTTCAAGGACGACTATATCGCAGTTTTCCTCGGCAAAATAGAGGAAAGCTATGGCGGTGGTTATTTCAAACTGAGAGAAATTCTCTCGGTCGCAGTGCATATCGGTGACGGCTTTGACACGCTTTGCCATTTTCGCAAGGGCAGGCTTTGGGATATCGACGCCGTTTATTTTTATCCTGTCGGAATAGCTTATTATATAAGGCGAGGTGAAAAGACCTGTTTTCAGCCCTGCGCACTGAAAGACCTCGCTGAACATCTGCGCCATTGAGCCTTTGCCGTTGGTGCCTGCGATATGAACAAATTTAAGGCTGTCCTGTGGGTCGCCAAGGTCGGAGAGCAGGGCTTTTATTCTGGATAGGTCTTTCACGGGCTTGCCGGAATGGGAAAAGCTGTTTATAAATTCAAGCTCGTCTATGTCTTTGGTATTTTCTATCAATTCTATCACTACATTTCGTCTATTATTTCTTTAAGCTCTCTTGCGGTGTCGATATTTACGCCTGCTGTCTTTGCAAGCTCCTCAACAGTGGCTTTTTTGAGGGCTTCTTTGGTCTTATACTCTGTTATTAGCTTGGCGGCTTTTTTATCGCCTATGCCTTTGACCTTGGTTATTTCAAGCCTATGGGCGCTCTTTTTATGCTTCTGCGCCTGATAGGTTATGGCTACCCTATGGACTTCGTCCTGAATGGCTGTAACAAGATTGAACGCCGCTCTGCACTTTGCAAGGCTTATTTCTCCGCCCCCTGTGGCAACGGCTCTTGTGCGGTGCTTGGAGTCTTTCACAAGTCCGAACATTGGGCAGGTCACACCCATTCGCTCTAAGACAGGCTCGACGGCATTGACATGGCCGTTTCCGCCGTCAAGGAGGATAAGGTCAGGCATAATGGAAAAGCCCTCGTCGGTTTTCTCAAAATAGTTTCTGAAACGGCGCTCTATGACCTCCTGCATACAGGCATAGTCGTTTTGCTCTGCAACTGTTTTGATAGAGAACTTTTTATAATACTTCTTACAAGGTCTGCCATTTTCAAAGACCACCATGCCTGCTACCATATTGGTGGAGGCGAGGTTTGAGATATCATAGCACTCGATATATTTCGGGGTCTTTGGAAGTCCCAATGCTTTGGCAAGCTCTTCCAAGGCGGTTATCTCACGGCTCGTTCTGCCAACTTTTATGGAGAGATACTCGGTGGCGTTGCTTTTGGCAAGGGTGGTAAGGCGGAGGAACTGTCCTCTTTTCGGGGTGGAGATATTCACGGCATGGTCATATTTCTGGCGGAGGAACTTCTCTATTATCTCGCCGTTTGTGATATCCTCATCAAGCAGGATATCTTTCGGTATGCTGTCTTTTGAAGAATAATACTGCATGAGAAAATCTTCACGCATTTTTACGCTGTCGTCTTTTTCGCCCAGAAAATATGAAGCCTTATCAAAGAGCCTGCCCCCACGATACATTATAACGCTTGCGCACGCCATTTCGCCGTTTTGGGCAATGGCGATTATATCAGTATCTCGGATATTATCGTTTATTATCTTCTGGCTTTCGGCGGCTTTTTGTATTGCTTGGATACGGTCACGGAGCTTTGCGGCAAGCTCAAAGTCAAGCTCCTCGGCGGCTTTATTCATTTCCTCGGTGAGCCTTTCCACTGAGTCTGACGAGCCGTTTCGGATATAGTCCACTGCCTGACGGACGATTGAATTATACTCCTCTTTGGAGAACTTTCCTGTGCATACGCCCATGCACTGCTTGATGTGCATATTAAGGCAAGGGCGCTGTTTTCTGAAATCCTGCGGAAATTTTCGAGTGCAGGTAGGGAGCATAAAGACCTTATTGGCTTCGATAACGGCTTGTTTTACTGCGAACGAGCTTGTATAAGGTCCTATATACTCTGCGCCGTCATCATATTTTTGCAATACCGCCTGCAGGCGTGGGTAGTCCTCATTTGTAACCCTTATATAGCTATAGCCCTTATCGTCTTTCAGCAGGATATTATACTTCGGAGTATACTGCTTTATGAGAGAACACTCCAAGACCAATGCCTCGAACTCGGAGTCGGTGACGATAAATTCATAGTCATAGACGTGGGAGACCATTTTCCACACCTTTGGCAAGTGATCCTGACCCTTTCTGAAATAAGATGTCACACGGTTGCGGAGATTTTTCGCTTTACCGATATAGATTATCTTTTTCATTTTGTCTTTCATTATATAACAGCCCGGTGAGGTTGTGAGCTTTGAAGTTTTATCACGCAGAAATGGCAGGCGTGGGTTATCTTCGTCTGTAATATACATAAATTCTCCTATCTTAAAACTAAGTGGAACGCACGGGCGATATGCGAAAATCGGGGTGAGATGTGCAAAAATTGGGGCAAGTTGTGCAAAAATTCGTGCGAGTTATGTGAAAAGGCGGGCGACCTCAGGTCGCCCCTACAGAGGGTGCGGAGAGCTCGCCCGTTATTTCGCAGTTTTTTACCAATACATAAATACAGGAGTACCCATATCTATTTTTTCATAAACGTATTTTGCTTTATCAAACGGCATATTTATACAGCCGTGTGAGCCCCATGTGCTTGACTTATAACGCTCGCCGCCAAAGTTGCCGTTCTGCCATGAAGCGTCGTGAAGTCCTATACCTATGGTGGAGATGTTATTCCAATAGTCAACATATGAAGCATATGACTGTCCGTCGGCTGAACCTCTAAGGGTCTTGCCCTTTTCCTTATACCAAAGCTTATAAACGCCGCCTGGAGTGTTTCTTGACTTGCTTGGATAGCCTGAAACTATATCAGACTCCATTGTGAGCTTGCCGTCTTTATAATACCACAAATGCTGTGCGGTGAGGTCTACCTCGATATAGGTGTTGCCGTAATCTTTATCGGCTGTACGCCAATCCTTATTGCAGGTATACTCATAGGCGGAATCAGGGTTTACATAGTAGACAGGCTCGGTCTCGGCAGACTCGCCCTTTTCAACAAGGTCTACGATAAGGTCGCAGGTCTTTTGCTGGTCTATCCACCAGCCGTAACAGCCCTCGCCCTGAGAGATAGTGATAGTGCCACGCTTTGTGGTCTTGAACTCTCTATCCTTGCCGAAGGTATCATACTTATCCGCAAGCTCCTCAACATAAGCCATTGCTTTATCTTCATCAACTGTATAGCCTGCTTCGGCGTTATCCTCGTCAAAGGTTATCCAATCCATGATAGTATCGCCTGTGAGAGTTTCAGTGGTATAGATAAAGTCAAATGTTATCTCGATATCATTAAGGTTATTGAGCTTTTTGCAGGTGTCTTCAAGCATATCTGCTGTTACGGCAGGCTTTTTATAGCAATCTGCCTGTGAGATGTCAACGTCAAAGCTGCCGTCGTCAAGCTGTTTTTCCACATAGGAATAAAGCTCGTCAAGCTTATCTTCCTCCACGGCGTCACCTGTAGTTTCTTTTACCACAACATAGCTGTTATCGTCGCCCTTTTTGATATAGGCGTCCTCAGGCTCTTTTGTACTCTGAGAGTCAAGCACCTTTCTTTTCAGTACCTTTTCAAGCTTAGACTTATCGTACTTGAACTTAGCGTCAAAGCTGAAATCGGTACGCTTCATGGTAGAAGAGAACCATGAGTAGTGGTTTTGCTGAGTATAATACTGTGTGATAAGGTTTTGAGTATTATCGTTATAGCCTATTTCAGAGAGCTTTATGGAAAATGTTGTGCCGTCTTTCTTTGTGACGGTAACGGCTTCTGGGATAGTGGACTGCTCGCTTACGAGCTTATAGGCTTCCGCCTTGGTCTTTCCACTGACCTCAATGCCGTTTATATATGTATTTCCAAGAAACTTATCCTTATACGAATTCATGCCCCACAGATAGAAGCCGCCTGCGGCAACTATCATAACGCCCACAACTGAGCATATTGCTATTGCGGCGGTCTTGCCCGACGAGGACTTCTTTTTCTTCTTTTTGCCTTTCTTTGAGCCGCTCTTTGAAGCCTGCTTAGGGGTGGACTTTGCATTTTTGCTGTGTGTTTCCGCCGTTTTTGGCTTTTTAGGCTTGACAGTTTCCTCCCCAAAGTCGGAAACTCCTCTTACGGGGGTGATAGGCTCGTCAAAGCCGCCGTCCTGCATTGCCATATTTTTGGCTATCATTTTAGCCATATCCTCGTGGCTCATAGGGCGCTTTTGCTCCTGCGGCTTTGCGGCTTCGTCGCCGTCGAGGGTAAGACCTTTCATATCAAGGTCAAGATCTATACCAAGGTCATTATCCTTTCTTTCATTATCGTTCATAATATTACCTTTCCTTATATATCCTTTTTATAATATATCCGTTTCACATTTATTTTACCCTATTATACAACACTATTGCCTTTTTTTCAAGGAGTATTTCCTACAATATAAAGACATTTTTAAGACGATTTCTCGACAGTTTTCATACAGCTGTATAAAAATGCAGTTTTCAAAATACTATCCTGCATATTTTTGATAAAATCGGGGATTTTTTTTTGCAAAACCTCTTGAAAAAAATCATAAGAAGTATTATAATATATGTGGTAAAGGTTCGCTTGGCGAACCGATCATTAATTTAAGAAAGAAGGATCTGTATGTTAGATATCAAGATCGAACGTACCACTACTCCAAAGGAAAAACCGGCTGACGAGACAAAGCTCGGTTTCGGTCACATTTTTACTGACCATATGTTTATTATGAATTATGATGCCGGTCAGGGCTGGCATGACGCAAGGATCGTGCCTTATGGCGACCTTTCACTCTCCCCTGCTGCTATGTGCCTGCACTACGGTCAGGAGATATTCGAGGGTCTTAAGGCTTATCGTACTGCTGACGGCTCTGTTCAACTTTTCAGACCTCAGGAGAACTTCAAGAGAATGAACAACTCTGCTGAGAGAATGGTAATACCTAAGATCAACGAAGAGGATATGCTCTATGCTCTGAAAACTCTTGTTAAAATGGAGCAGGATTGGGTTCCTCACACTGAGGGCGCTTCCCTTTACATCAGACCATTTATCATTGCAGTTGACCCATATGTAGGTGTTAAGCCTGCTGACCACTATCTGTTCATCATTATCCTTTCACCTTCAGGCGCTTACTATTCAACAGGTCTTAACCCTGTTAAGATATACGTTGAGAACAAGTATGTCAGAGCCGTAAGAGGCGGTACAGGTTTTGCTAAGACTGCCGCTAACTACGCTATCTCACTTGCTGGTCAGGAAGAAGCTCACGAGCAGGATTACGAGCAGGTACTTTGGCTTGACGGCGTTGAGAGAAAGTATGTTGAGGAAGTTGGCTCAATGAACATCTTCTTCGTTATTGACGGCGAAGTTGTTACTCCACAGCTTCTTGGCTCTGTTCTCCCTGGTATCACAAGAAAATCTGCTATCGAGATATGCAAGAAGAAGGGCTACAAGGTAAGCGAGAGAAAGATCTCTATCGAGGAGATCGCTGAAGCTTATGACAACGGCAAGCTGGACGAGGTATTCGGCACAGGTACTGCCGCTGTTATCTCACCTGTTGGTCATCTTAAGTGGGGCGACAAGGTAATGGAGATAAACAACAACAAGATCGGCCCTGTTTCACAGATGCTGTACGATACAATGACAGGCATTCAGTGGGGCAAGATACCAGACGAGTTCGGCTGGATCGTTAAGATCGACTAATATCGTAAATAATCAATGCGGTCTGTGCTTCGGTATAGACCGCATTTTTTAATAGGAGTGATAAAAATGGAGCTGCAGCAGATAATAGACAAGTCACACAGGATAGTATTCTTCGGGGGCGCAGGGGTATCAACAGAGAGCGGCATACCTGATTTTCGCTCGGTAGACGGGCTTTACAATCAGAAATATGATTATCCCCCTGAGCAGATACTCAGCCACACGTTTTTCATGCGGCACACAAAGGCGTTTTATGATTTTTACCGTGACAAAATGCTTTGTCTGACGGCAAAGCCTAACAAAGCGCATTACAAGCTTGCGGAAATGGAGAGGGCAGGCATACTTTCTTCAGTTATCACGCAGAACATTGACGGGCTTCACACGGCGGCAGGCAGCAAAAAGGTGCTGGAGCTTCACGGAAGCGTACACCGCAACCACTGCATGGATTGCGGAAAATTCTACACGGCGGAGGATATTTTAAACAGCACGGGCGCGCCGAAATGCACCTGCGGCGGAATTATCAAGCCTGACGTTGTGCTTTACGAGGAGGGGCTTGATGATGAAACTGTGACAGAAGCAGTGAGGGAGATATCTCGGTGCGACACGCTTATTATTGCAGGCACTTCCCTGACAGTTTACCCTGCGGCAGGAATGGTGAGATATTTTCAGGGGGACAGCCTTGTGCTGATAAATCGGGACAAGACTTCTATGGACGGCTCCTGCGACCTTGTTATCCATGACAAGGTGGGGGAAACGCTGGATAAGATAGTGATAAAATAGGCTCTTGTAAAAGCGAGATAACAAACGGGCGAACACTGTTCGCCCCTACATATGAACAACATATTTACGCAAATTGTAGGGGAACGGCTCAATTTCTGTTTCACAGAAATGCGACGTCCCACTTGTTTGGGGATTTTGCAACAGACAACGGGCGACCCAAGGTCGCCCCTACCATTGGTGGGGGTGATATGCGGTCGCCCGTGTTTTTATGCTGTTTTATTCGTCCAAATGCTGTGCGGTGTAGAGCTTGTAGTATTCGCCTTTCTTTGCGATAAGCTCGTCATGAGTGCCGCACTCGGCGATACCTTTGTTGTCGATATACATTATCTTATCGCAGTTTTTGATAGTTGAAAGTCTATGTGCGATGATAAATGATGTTCTGCCAACAAGAAGTCTTTGAAGTCCTTTCTGGAGGAGTTTTTCTGTTCGTGCGTCTATTGATGAAGTGGCTTCATCGAGGACAAGTATTTTCGGGTCGGAGAGGAGCGTTCTTGCAAATGAGATAAGCTGTTTCTGCCCGCCTGAGAGCTTTGAGCCACGCTCGTTGACCTCGGTCATATATCCGTCTTTCATTTCGCTTATAAACTCATCAGCGCAGACTATCTTTGCGGCTTCTCTTATTTCTTCTTCTGTTGCGTCAAGTCTGCCGTAGCGGATATTATCGTAGATAGTGCCGCTGAAAATAAAGCTGTCCTGAAGCATTATGCCCATTTGTGAGCGGAGAGAATGTAAGGTCGCCTGACTTATATCCTTGCCGTCTATGGTTATTTTACCGCTGTCAAGGTCATAAAATCTTGACAGCAGGGAGACTATGGTAGATTTTCCTGCGCCTGTTGGCCCTACAAGGGCGACGCTTTCGCCCGGCTTAACGTCAAAGGAGATATGCTCCAAAACTGTTTTGCCCTGCTCATAGCTGAATGTAACATCGTCAAATTTTACCTCGCCTGTGATATCGCCGATATCTTTTGCATTCGGCTTGTCTGCGATAGTGGCAGGCTCGTCGAGGGGTTCAAAGATACGCTCAAGGTAGGCGATATTGTTGATGAAGTTATTGAAGATGTTTGACAGGTTCATGATAGGCTGCCAAAAGCTTGAAGCGTAGCTTGTCATTGCAACGATAGTTCCGAGGCTTACTGCCGCAGGGGTCAGCACCAGCAGACCCACCACGAATATTGCGGCTCTCACAAGAGTAGAAACGTTGTCGGTAGCAGGCCAAACAAGGTGAGAATACTTCACGGCGTTTATCCAGCTTTTACGATATTTCTCGGAAAGTCTGTCGAATATCTCGGCGTTTTCTTCCTCACGGGTGAATATCTGCGTTACTCTTGCGCCTGTGATGTTTTCCTGCAAATAGGCGTTAAGGTTTGAGGACTTGTTTGAAACGTCCTGCCACGCTTTACGCTGTCTTTTCTTTATCATCATCATTATTACCGCAAATACAGGCAGACCCGAAAGCACCACCAGCGAGAGCTTCACGTTTACAAAGAACATGAAAATCATGATGAAAAGCATATTAAGGCACTCGAGTATAACGTTGATGATACCGTTTGAGAGCATATCCGACACGGAGTTTACATAGTTTACAACTCTTATGAGGATCTTGCCGTGTGGGCGGTTGTCGTAATACTCAAATGGAAGTTCCTGCAAATGCTTGAAAAGGTCGGTACGGATATCGAAGATTATATCCTGACCAACAACTGTCATTATCCTTGAACGGATAGTGGAGAATATTATGGACACGGCTATGGTGCCGATAAAAGCGAGGGTGAGCAGGACGAGCTGCCCCATATTCTTTTGCGGTATGGTATTATCAAGTGCGTACTGTGTGATGAGCGGTCCGAGAAGTCCTGATATTGCGGCGAACACGCTAAGCACAAGGGCGGTTATCATTTTGCCCTTATATTTTTTGATATACACAAAGGAGCGTTTCAGGTGGGCGAAGTCAAATGGTGTTTCGAGGACTTCATCAACGTCATAACGGTTTCTTGCCATTCAGACCGCCTCCTTTCCAAAGCCCTCGTTCTGCAGCTTGAATACCTCGTAATAGTAGCCCTTTTTGGCGATAAGTTCTTCATGAGTACCCATTTCGGTTATCTTGCCGTCATCGAGGATCATTATCATATCGGCGTCCTTGGTGGAGGAGATACGCTGGGCTATTATTATCTTTGTGCATGGGAAGTCGAGGTTTCTAAGGCTGTCCTGAATATACTTTTCCGTTTCCATATCAACGGCGGAGGTGGTATCGTCAAGGATAAGAATGGCAGGCTTTATGGCTAAGGCTCTTGCAAGGGAAAGTCTTTGCTTCTGTCCGCCTGAGAGACCTACGCCACGCTCGCCCACGATAGTTTCATAGCCGTCAGGCATTTTCTCTACGAACTCGCTTGCCGCCGCAAGCTTTGCATAGTGCTTGACCGCCTCCTCGGACATATCAGAGTCGCCGTATGCGATGTTGCCGTCTATGGTATCGGAGAAAAGCAAAACGTCCTGAGTTGCCATGCCTATTTGCGAGCGTAGCTGTGAGAGCTTACGCTTTCTTACGTCAATGCCGTCAACAAGGACTTCTCCTGAGTTTGCGTCATAAAATCTCGGTATGAGATTTATAAGCGAGGTCTTGCCTGAGCCTGTTTCGCCCATTATGGCAACTGTCTGACCTGCTTTTATCTTGAAGTTCACGTTGTCAAGGACAGTATGCTTGCCGAACTTAAAGGTAACGTCCTTGAACTCGATATCCCCGTGAAGTCTTTCCTTTTGGTCAATTGCGTCAGGTCTGTCTTTTATAATAGGGTTTGCATAGTATATCTCTATGACTTTCATTGCGGAAGCCATGAACCTTTGCATATCGTTCACATAGATACCAAGGTTTCTAACAGGGTTTGCGATACCCCAAATAAGACCTGAGATAGCCACATACTCGCCCATTGTTATTTCCCCTTTTATAAGGAAAAATCCGCCGCCGAGGAGCATTATAACTGACAAGGCGTTTGCGAAAGCTTCCATATAAGGATAGAATTTCAGCCACAGGAGTGAGGCTTTTTTGTTGGCGTCAGAATACTCTTTATTGGCTTTTTGAAACTTTTCTATCTCATAGTCCTCACGGGCGAAAGCTTTTACAACTCTGTTGCCTGAGATGTTCTCCTGAGCGTCTGTATTCATTTTGGAAAGCTTCTCACGGAGGTCAACATACACAGGTTTTGCCTTTTTATCAAGAAGCACCACCACGCCGAATATAAATGGCGTAACAGCAAGCAGAAGAAGCGCCATTTTCCAGCTTACCATAAAGAAATACACTGTTGAGGCGACAAAGAGCGAACATGATTCAAGCATACCTTTGAACACGAATGCCACTGCATGGCGCACCATATCGAGGTCGCCCGTAAGTCTTGTCATAAGGTCGCCTGTGCGGTTGCGGTCATAAAACTCCATATCCTGATTTTCGATACGTCTGAAAAGGTGCGTTCTTATTCTGTATATCATGCCCTGAGATGATAATTCATAGGTCATGTTGCAGGCATACTGACAGATAGTTCTAAACAGGGTAAAGCCCACCATGCCTGCAAGCAGCAGCCAAAACAGCTTTCTTTCATGCTCAAGGTTAAAAAGTGCGTCCTTGCTTGAAAGGAACTTATCCACAAGCTCTTTGCTGAAATAAGGTGTGGTGAGATACAAGGCGTTGCACACGATAGACAGCACAAGGGCTGTTACATAGAACTTTCGATAGCCTTTCAGATTGTGCCATATCCATTGAAGCTGAAACATATTTTTTCACTCTCCTTTTTATACTTCTATACTTCATGTTTTCATAAGCGCATATATAAAAATATGAAACTTATGCTCTTTTTGAGCTATGGGATATTATAAGCCCTTTTGAAAGCAAAGTCAAGGGGGTAAAAGCATTTATTTTATATAAAACAAGCTGAAAAATCAACGAAAATACGTCTATCAAGTTGTGATTTTTCACAAATTGTGAATATGTTATTATCTATTGATAGTCATATTTAAAAGAAAACGTTTTCCTAGTTTGTTTTACAATATTAAACTGAGTTTTCGTACAATAAAATATCCGCCCTGAGATAACAGAGCGGATTAGAGTGTTGAAAAAGACTCGAACAAGCGGGGCGGTGCAATTTGCGTAAATACGCCGTTTGTATGTAGGGGCGAACAGCGTTCGCCAGTTGA
>CALEJX010000530.1 GCA_937898375.1 uncultured Ruminococcus sp. | reverse complement strand
CTATGCTAAAAAAGGCGGCTGTGAGGAATATTTTGCGCTGCTTGAAAAATATCTTCTCAGGCAGAACAAGGATAGGGGTCACGGACTTTTGAAGCTTGCCGCTGTTTACGCTTCGGAGGAACGCTTTGAAGATTGTTTTCGCACCCTTGACCGCATAGCTTTCAAAAAGCTTACCCCCTCGGATCAGAACAGATATTTTGAACTGCTTCTTTACGGCAGGCTCATGTCAGGGGATATTTCTCAGGCAAACGTGATATTTGTTTCGGCGGAGCATTATTTCAAGCGAGGTCTCCTTGAAAAGCACAATGGGCATATGCTTTTCACCCTTGGTCTGCTGGAGTATTTCAACGGACGTTTTGAAGCGGCGGTGAAGTTTTTTGACAATGCAGAGAAAAGCCGTGGCGCTGACAAGGCGCTTCGGTGCAGCTGTGAGCTTTACAAGGGCGAATGTTTTCTTGCTCAGGGTGATGTGAAAGCTGCAAAGACTTCGGCTGAAAAAAGTGCGGCGCTTGTTAGTGACGATAAGCAGGAAGCACAGCTTGGGAAGCTAATGGCACAGGTAGAAAAAGTTTACATTAGAACAAAAGAGAAGTCTGCGGAAAACAAGGCAGACGACCCGACGGAAGGAGGATATGCCTTTTAAGGCATAGAAACAAGTATGATAATAAACGCACTCAGAGGCTTTTGCATGGCTCTTGCGGACAGCGTCCCTGGAGTATCGGGAGGAACTATAGCGTTCCTGCTGGGCTTTTATGACAGTTTCATAAATTCCCTTAACGACATTATGGGACGTGACAATGCAACGCGCAAAAAAGCATTTTTCTTTCTTATAAAGCTCGGCGTGGGCTGGGTCATCGGTATGATCCTTGCAGTAAGCGTGCTTGCGAACGTGTTTGAAAGCGGCATTTACAAGGTAAGCTCGCTGTTTTTGGGCTTTATCATTCTGGCGATACCGGTCATGATAATGGAAGAAAAAGAAAGCATAAAGGGCAAATATTACAACATCATATGGGCTGTTATCGGCATTGCAATAGTTGTGGGAATATCCCTTATAAACCCCTCGGGCGGCGGCGCTGACGTTTCTCACATGAACATAGGCACAGTGATATTTGTCGTTCTTGCAGGAATGTGCGCAATATCCGCAATGGTGCTTCCGGGAATTTCAGGCTCGACCATACTTCTCACATTCGGTCTTTATATGCCTGTCATCACGGGAATAAAAGAGTTCCTCCACCTGAATTTCGAGTATTTCGGACTTCTCTGCTCTTTGGGTATCGGCATTATACTTGGCGTATTCGTTACTCTGAGGCTTATCAAGAAGGCTCTTGAAAAGTTCAGAAGTCAGACTATCTACTGCGTTATCGGCATGATGATAGGCTCTCTGTATGCCATAGTTATCGGTCCTACAACGCTGAAAGAGCCTAAAGACCCTATGACATTCAGCACATTCAGCATTGTATTTTTCATTATCGGTGCGGCTATCGTGTTCGGTATACAGGTAGCAAAGAGCGTGTTTGACAAGAAACAGCTTGCAAAGGCTGAGGAAAAAATAGAAGAAGAATAGACATTATAGCAAAACGAACGAATATATAACAAAACGGGCGACCTCAGGTCGCCCCTACTTTTTGCATAAATTGTGACAGGTAGGGTGCGAACTGTGTCGCCCGTTTTATGATCTTTTATTAATTCTCGCTGTCTTTTTTCACAGCGAAATACACCGCAAGGAACATAAATGAAAGTCCCCATGTTTCGCCGCCTGCGAAAAGCTTCGGAAGCAATGTACTGTCAGTTGCCGCAGAAAGCACAGCCTTTATGATGTTGAAAATAACATACAGCACCACAGGTCCGCAGATGAGCCACTTTTTGCTTATGGGTATAAGCTTTTTCACCACCATTATTATGTAAGTCACCGCCACAAGCAGGTCTGCGATAGTCTGCCATGCAGTGCCCACCATAAAAGGCATTATAAGCACGGAGAAATGCTCGTCTATCTGCTCAGGGGTAAGCCCTGCCCCTGCCGACGCCCGCAGTGCGATTATCGCCATAGTGCAGATACTATGTATGCCGAAAATACCAAGGGACATCATCAATGCGCCGAAGCCGTAAGTTTTCAGAAGCTTTGAATGTTCACCTGCAAAAGTATCTTTCAAATAAGAATACATTGCCCGTGAGCCAAGCCAATAGCCCACCATTGCAATTATACCGATAAAAAATGACAGCTCATAAAATATCAGCGGCACTTTTGTTATGTTCATGGACATCATGCCGCTTATGGCTTTCGGCTCGCCCTCGCCTCTGAATGCGAATAGGATATCGCCTATGCCGCAAAAGAACATTCCAACAAAACCTGCAAGCAAAAAAGCTTTGCGCCTGCTTTTTTCTACATATCCCATATTACCCCTCCTAAAAGTTATCTTAGACTAACTTTATGCTATGATCTTCTCCGTGAACATTATATATTAAAACCCTGCCAATGTCAACATAAAAGCCCTTGTTTTTTGCCGCCTGCCATTTGAAAAGTCTATATGCCCAATGAGCAAATTCATATTCTTGTCATTATATAAAAACTGCCGCCCTGCCTGCCCCCTTTTGCTGTTCAATCTTCCAAAATCAGCATTTTATACAATTGAACGCCTTGACAATTATGCAAATATACCATATAATAAAATCAGGAGAATACTATATCCTGTCTTATATTCCATACACAATATGGCAGATATTGCAGAAACGGCATATAAAAGTCTATGATTTCTACAAATCATACCCGTGGGCTATGTAAAAAGTGTTTAAAATTTCGGGGCGTGTGGCATTTTTTCTTGCAAAAATTGTCGGCTTGTGGTATAATTGATAGGAATGGGGGCGTGTTATCCCCTTAAGGTGAAAACTGTCTTTATTTCTAAATCGTTTTCGCCCGCATAGTAAAAAAAGGTGCAGAGCGCAAAGCTCGGCTTGAAAGTATATAGGAGGTAAAGATTTATGGCAAATAGTGCTGTAGAAAAAACAATTTCCACGCAGGAACTTAAAGAAAAGCTTCTTGACGTTCTTCACAACGATTTCCAGACAACACCTGAGGACGCTTCCGACCAGCAGGTATACGAGGCTCTGTCAAAGATCGTTGTAGACATTCTCAAGGCTAAGAGAAGAAAGTTCACTGTTAAAACTCAGTCAGAGGGCAAGAAGAAAGTTTACTATCTTTCTATGGAGTTCCTTATGGGAAGAAGCCTTAAGACTTCTCTGTATAACCTTGAAATGCAGAAGCAGGCTACAAAGGTCCTTAAGGACATGGGCATTTCTATAAACGGCATCTACGAGTGCGAGCCTGATGCAGGTCTTGGCAACGGCGGTCTTGGCAGACTTGCTGCCTGCTATCTTGACGCTCTTGCAGCCGACGGCTACCATGCTACAGGCTATTCTATCTGCTATGAATATGGTATCTTCAAGCAGAAGCTGGAGGACGGCTGGCAGACCGAGCTTCCTGACAACTGGCTCCCAGGCGGCTCTGTATGGCTCGTTCCTGTTCCTACAAAGGCTATCGAAGTACGTTTTGACGGCGAGCTTAAGGAATATTGGGACAATCAGTATCACTGCGTAACTCATGAGAACTACACATCAGTTATGGCTGTTCCTTACGATATGTTCGTATCAGGATATGACAGCGAAGCAGTTTCAAAGCTTAGACTTTGGAAAGCTGAAATGGCTGACTTTGATATGTCAATGTTCAATCAGGGCGACTATCAGAAGGCTCTCAGCAAGAACATCATCTCACAGGCTATCACAAAGGTGCTG
>CALEJX010000529.1 GCA_937898375.1 uncultured Ruminococcus sp. | reverse complement strand
AACTGCGCCCTCAAGCTGACGGATATTGGTCTTTATCTTTTCAGCTATTATCCTTACAACATTGTCAGAAAGCTGCAAGTCAAGCATATCAGCCTTTTTCTTTACTATAGCCATTCTTGTTTCAAAATCAGGCGGAGTAACGTCTACCTGAACGCCCAGTGAAAATCTGGTAAGTATTCTGTTTTGAAGCTTTGATATCTTTGACGGCGCAATATCAGATGTAAGAACTATCTGCTTGCCCGCATTGTAAAGGTCATTGAAAGTATGGAAAAATTCTTCCTGCATACGTTCCTTGCCTGCAATGGTCTGTATATCGTCTACCATAAGATAATCGGCGTTTCTGTATTTGTCATGGAACTTATTAGTTTCCTTTGACTCGATAGCCTTAACGAGCTGGTTGATAAAAGACTCACCAGTGGTGTAAATAATTTTCAGCTCAGGGTGATTTTTCTTTACCTCATGCTCGATAGCTTTCATAAGGTGAGTTTTTCCAAGTCCCGAATCGCCGTATATGATAAGAGGGTTGAATATCTTATTTGTGTTTGACGGCGTTTCCTGATCCTCGTCATACTTATGAGCAACAGCCGTGCAGAAAGCATAAGCAAGATCATTTGATTTTCCCTTGATAAAGTTCTCAAAGGTAAGATTATTGTTTTCTTCCTCGGAAAAGTCAGCTACTTTGACTTCTATATCCTTTTCCTGAGTTTCGTTTATTTCTTCCTTGTCTCTAACAAGTATCTTTATATCCACTTCAAAGCCCAAAGTATTGAGAAAAGCCTCTTTAAGAAGCTTCTCATAGGCGTTCATAGTGATATCTCTTGAAAAATCAGAATCAGTGAGCAGATAAGCTACATTATTTTCAAGCTTCATTGGTTCAAGTATCTTTATCCATTTGTTATATCCCGGCTCGCTGATACTTTTACAGTTTCGGCAATATTTCAGGACCTCCTGAAATACGTCATTAAAGGAATCCATTGTTTCTCCATAACCTCCTAGAAAATAGCTCTGCCTGTGCGGTGTTTCCGCTGTCCGCCGTGACCCCTGTCAAACAGACGGCAGGTCAGAGATCTCACAAAAAAATATAAACAGGCATAATTAATCAATTCTATACTATTATAGCACATCTGACTTAAAATTTCAAGTCCTATATATTATATAAAGGAAAGAAATAAAGATAAAAGGTTCATTTTTTTCAAAGATAAGAAAAAACACCTAATACAGATAAAATTTATATTTGAGCCACAACATATTGTGTGCTTATCAAAAATGAGAGCTTAAGCGGCAGGTTTTTCGGACAGTAAGCCCCTCAAAGCAAAGAAAAATAATATCAAAAAAAATATAAAAATATTATGAACAGGCTTGACAAATGGTGTGTGAATGAGCTATAATATTAAATTACAAGGGCTTTTTTCATAGCGATATTGTAATTTGCTGTGACCCTATAAGTTTAAACATTTCCGAGGACGTTTTTTTGTGTAAAATGACGGAGTGTTGAAAGCGGAAGGAGGAGAATTCGATGAAAAGAACATATCAGCCTAAAAAGCTTCAGAGAAAGAAAGTTCACGGCTTCATGAAGAGAATGTCTACTGCTAACGGCAGAAAGGTACTCGCAAGAAGAAGAGCAAAGGGCAGAGCTAGACTCAGCTACTAAGAGATACAGGCAGTTTCTGATGATAAGTCTGACAGGCATTATTCAGGCGGTTAGTTACGCCTGAACTAATGTCCCTAGGCAGTTGTATATAAGCGTCGTTGGACGCTGCCTCAGATGACCTATATACCATTCATTGATTTGCATGGTATTGGGTCTTTATCTTTTTTTGGCAAGATTGCCGTGATAAGGCGAAAAGAGTAAAAACAGTACACAATGGGGAAATGAAGATGCTGTTCACAACGGTTTTAAAGGATAACAAAGCATTTTTAAGGTGCTATAAAAAGGGAAGATTTTGTGCAGACAGTTTTGTAGCAGCATATTTTTATCCCAACGGCAGCCCATATAACAGGCTCGGCATAACGGCGGGCAAAAAACAGGGCTGCGCAGTAACGAGAAACAGGATAAAGAGAATAGTAAGAGCCGCCTATAGACTTAACGAGGCGGATTTTCCGCTTGGCTATGATATAGTTTTTGTGGGAAGAAACGATATAGGGGAAAAGAAAACTCAGGATATTGAAAGATTTATAAAAAAAAGACTCATAAAAGAGATGAATAAGCCTGTTCCAAAGAATAACAGGTCAGGCAGGGCAAAGAGAAAGTAAAATGAGTAAACTGGCTCAGCTGCTGATAAGGTTTTATCAGCGATTTATAAGTCCTCTTTTCGGACCAAGGTGCAAGTATTATCCAAGCTGTTCGGCATATGCGCTGGAGGCTTACAGGAAGCACGGCTTCTTTAAAGGCACGCTGCTCACTGTATGGAGACTGCTTAGATGCAACCCGTGGAGTCTGGGAGGAGTTGACTATGTTCCTGACAAGCTTACCACTGAGAATTTTAAAATCAGAAAAAAATAAGCCTGAGAGCTTAATCAGATATATAGGTATATTCATATGACAAATAATTGATCTGGAGGATATTAAATGGGTATTATTGCGACCCCTTTGGGCTGGATAATGAAAGGCTGCTATTTTGTATGCAAAAATTATGGAATAGCGCTGCTGCTTTTCACTATCCTTACAAGACTTATAGTATTTCCGCTTAACGTCAAACAGCAGAAAAGCACGGCGAGAATGACCATGCTTCAGCCTGAGCTTGAGAAGATAAAAAAGAAATACGCTAAAAATCAGCAGAAGATGCAGGAAGAGCAGATGAACCTTTACGCTAAGGCTGGCGTAAACCCTATGGCAAGCTGCTTGCCAATGATAATCACAATGGTGATCCTGTTCGCTCTTATCCCTGTAATTTACGGACCTCTTACCTACGTTTCAAACGCAGACAAAGAGGAGCTTACAGACTCAAACAACATGATATCAAATCTTTATGTTGTCAGCGCTGAGGTAAAGAGCAATGATACTACCATAGAAAAGCTTCTTGCAAAGTATGAAAAAGACGGCGCAACAGAGGACGAGGCTTATGAAAAGCTTCAGAAGCTTTTAACAGACAAGGACAAGTATCCAAAGTCTGCAAAGGCACTTTCAAATGACAACAAGATATCGAACGTTATGAATGCTATAAAGAAACATAATGATATCGATACTTTCATTCTTAACGAAAATTACTTCTCCACAAATCTCATTCAGTCAAGACCTGAGCTTATGACTTTCGTTTTCACTGAAAAAGAGGGCGGACAGTATGCTGACATACTTCCAACAAGCGTAAAGGCTGCGGCTGAGGATTTCAACTACAGCATTTTCGGACTTTTCCTTGGAAAGATACCAACAATGAAGGATCTTTCCTGCATTATCCCTATCGTATCTGCACTTTTGCAGCTCATAGTGACATTTGTTTCACAGCATTTTGCAAAGAAGAACAATCCTGACGCTGCAAACATGGGCGGACTTGGAATGAAGGT
>CALEJX010000528.1 GCA_937898375.1 uncultured Ruminococcus sp. | reverse complement strand
ATGCCTGTAAAGTCTCGGATAGCCCTCATAGCGGTTTAAAGTTGGCAAATCTCTGTTGTCAAGCTCCCATATCAGAACTGGAACGCTTGCCCCCTTATTCGGAACGATCGTTGCAACGCCTCTGAACTCCAATTCATAATCTTTGATCTCCGATATCCCGACAACCTTTGAATGGGGACACCGATATTTCATCTGCTCCAAATTTATGTTACTGCCGTAAGCAATATATAACTGTTTATTTTTCATTCTCTACCTCCGATCACATTGACATTTCCATGCCCATTTCTTCATCTTCCTCGTACTCCACAAAATCGCCGCATTCGCTTTCTGTCGGCTCTGAATTTTCATCGGGTACATTTTCGTTTAACTCCTGAACCTCGCTTACAGGCTCGACACGCTGCTCACGGGCGGCGATACGCTCTTGTTTTAATCGTTCTCGCTGAGTAATGGCGTCCTCTTGATGAAGCCACGCTATATTGCCCTCAAGATGAGAAAGCAAGTGCTTTCTACAGTTTTTGAATTCTTGCCCATTCAGACCTATTCGAATAAGCCACGTTCTGAAAGTGTAGCGAGGATTCTCACTCTGAGTCACACGAGGACTTGCAGATTTCTGAGTCAGAGCCTGATTGCTGACTGCAAGAACAAGAGAAATATATGCCCTGAGTACGCCTGCGTTCAGACAACTATTGAAGGCTCTCACCTCGATATTGTTGTCGGTAAACACAGGGTGTAAGTTTAGGCATCGATACCGTGACGAATCATAATGTGGGTGGTATCCACGGTCATCGCCGTACCACAGTCTTTTTATAGTCTGCAAATCCGTCGGCTTTCTTCGGTTGAGTTCTTCAAGAAAACGCTTGTCAACCTTTCTGCAATAATGCTGCTCACGCTCTGACTTTACCTGTAAAGCCTGATAGAGCATATCTTCTTTGCTTGCAAAAATATTTACAAGATTACGAAGCGTTCGTGCATCATATGGCTCAAAATCAATGTGAATATGGATTCCCGTTGACTCGTTGCAAATGCCTCCGCTTCGCCGAATAGAACGAACCACTTCCTGAAGCGTCGCCATATCCTCATATTCCAGAATCGGAGTTACAAGTTCGACAGAGTGAAGTTTAGAAGCCGGATTTCCGTTCTTATTCGTACATCTGATACTTGCGTCGGACATAATTTTCCAACGCCTTCCCTGACTGTCATAAACGTCGTATCTGTCGTAACTGCCACCGAAATGCTCCGGTGAACCGCCTATGACCTTTGCGACCGCCTTTGCCGCTGCCGATCTTGTTAAGCCTGTACACTCTATTTCCACACCGAACTTTTGCGTTTTGATACCGTCAAAATTCTTTGACATTTTATCTCACCTCGCTCCCAACAAAAACAGCTTGCAGATTTCTCCGCAAGCCGTAAATTTTAATCGTTATTCAATTTCAGCCCTGACCTCATATCCGCCCTTGAAAATCACCAGTATTTCGGTCTTACTCAGTACTTTTATGCACTCGATTAATTTGCGTATCAGCACATTATCAAAGGTTTCCAATTCAAACTTTTCATGCTCTATCATATCCATGATCTTATCGAGCTTGGCTTGGGTTTCTTGTGACGTTTTATTCTGTGACTTGAGCATTTCCAATCGTTCACTCAAACTTTGTTCTTCCGAATAAAGCTTTGCAAACTCACTGTCAAGCTTATCCCGAAGCTATCAATCCGACTAAATCATTTCTTGCTTGGTCGATTTCCCTAAGCCTTTTTTCGGCAGCTAAAATATCCTCCTGACCCTGACATTCAAGTACCGAGCCGATATTTGCTTTCAAAATCCTCACAATATCATCACGGCAGGAATAGTAATTATTTATTGCCCTGATTATCGCCTTATGGAGCTGTTCTTCCTTGATCGTAGGCGAATCGGGACAATACTTTTTGCCGTGTTCCAATCTGCTTATGCAACGCCAGACCACCTGCATTTTACCGTTTCTTGACCATATCCTGCGTCTGTATGGAGTTCCGCAGTGACCGCATATCAGCAACTCGGATAACGCATATTTTCCGCTGTATTTGCCTTGCTCAGTTTTGGTGTTATCACTGATTTTTCGCTTGGAAGTGCGCCTTGCAAGTTCCTGTTGTACTCGGTTATATGTGTCACGGTCAACTATCGGAGCGTGATGGTCAGTAACCAGATACATCGGTCGCTCTCCGTTATTTTTCACCACTTTATGAGTTATGCAGTCCACCGTGAAAGTCTTTTGCAGAAGTGCGTCGCCGACATATTTCTCGTTTTTCAGAATCCGCTGAACCTCGCC
>CALEJX010000527.1 GCA_937898375.1 uncultured Ruminococcus sp. | reverse complement strand
TAGTTACAATCCATTTGCATGCGACCTAAAAGCATATATTCACTCTTTTGATTTTTTATCACTTCGTTGATTTCTTTGTAAACGTGGAGCGTAGCGTAGCAATCACCCAAGCTGTTATGTGCTTCTTTATGCTCGGACCAATCATAGCCGTAATAGTCTGCGGCTGTAGTGAGTTTCTGCCATTTGTAGTTTCCTCTTTGGTCATTCCACTCGCCATAAATCGGTGCAAACATTTTCATTGCGTCAGCATATTCTGCGTTTGAAAATTCTGCCCCGTTATTTTCAAGAAAAGCTTTATCAAACTTTAGGTTGTATCCAACGATTTTATCATATCTTTTTAAGATATCATTTATCTCTGGCATGACCTCCGCTATAGTCGGTGCGTCAACTACCATTTCAGGCGTGATATGATGAATACGCTCCGCTTCTGCCCACTCAGTGTGCTGTGTTGGTCTGATGTATTTATCAAAAAGCACATCACCCTCATTATCAATGATAGACACCTGAAGAAGCTCGTCCTCAGCTGAGTTCAAACCTGTTGTTTCAGTGTCAATAACGATATATTTGTTTTCCATAATTGCTCACTATGCCTTTCTTTTTATATTAATCATAATCATCTTCAAAGCCCGTAACCCAAAAACCACCAAAGTATGTATAATACCAATCTTCAAATTGCGCATTGAGTTCCCAATTATCGCCATAATAGTAGTCTGCAAGGTAATCAAGCTTATTGCCTGCATCGCCTGTTTGGTCACAGTCATAAATAAATACGTCAATATTGTCAAAACTACAATTCGTCGGATCTTCGCCACTCGAAAAGACTTCATTAAGATAGTCTCGCCATTTCTCCTCTATCTTATATTTTTCCATAACACGCTTGAATGAAATAAACATACGCTCATCAAGATCAAGACTTTCATCATCACATATAAACTCCTGAACGTGTTTTCTTGCATCTTCTCTAAAAGCACAATCGTTGCACATCAGCTCGATTGAATTATCAACGTCTATATTGTTCACATGCATGTGATACAATTCATCACAATTATCATCATTAAGAATATCACCACATTTTTTGCACTTTAATTCAGCCATTGTCATATCACTCCTTTATTAAAATCCTCTCACATAAAAACTTCAAACCGCATTTTGAGAGCCTCAATATAGTACGGCGCATACGTGCAGTTGAAGATAGTGTCAGGCGCATAGTACTTACTAGGTACATATGCTTTTTCGCCGTCTTTGTCTATATATGTTTCAGGGGGGTCTGAGTCATACACTGAGCCGTCCCAAAGGTTGAATGCAAGGCGTGTTGTTTTCCTGCTTGTACTTGTCTGAAAAGGTTTGCTCAAACCCTCGAAAATAATCACGTCTTTCTTAACATCGTATAGTGCGCCAATATGGTGACGCAAAACACTGTCCATTGTCAAAAGATACGCAAGCGACAAGTGATAGCCGTCAAGATAGGGCATTTTTTTGCACAACTTATTAAACAGTTCCTCGTGTTCGTCATCATAAAAAATCATTTTTCTTTCCTGCCTTTCTTGAAAATTCTGAATTTATCAGGAATAAATGCGCTTATAATAGTCCAAATTCCTGCTATACAAAGACTTGCGCCCAGTGAACCATAAAATATTTTTTCCATTGTCCAATCACTCCTTTTTGTAAAAAAAGGACACCTGAAACTTCAAGTGTCCTTTTTCGATTATATAACGTCATGCCAATGAATTGATTGGTCATAAATTTGATTTGTAGCCAATTCAAGTATTTTTTGAATATTATTCCAAAATGTTGTGTTTGTTAAATGCGTAAAAAAGTAAAAGAGTGGATATCTTCTTACAATGATATTGTTACCAAATGTGAATGTTATTATTTTCAAAAAGTCATCTGTTTTGTCATAGTTAAAATTTCCTCGATATTTCACATTATTGCATTTATCTATGTGTTCTCCAGTTTCAGTTCCATAAGCTCGACAAACAAATGGTCTTACAGGATATATTGAGCAAACTCCGTTTATTAAAAATGGAAATGAAACGTCAAGCCTCATATTTTTTTGATCTGGATGGAATTTCATAATATTTTCTTGATATTGCTGTGTCGGTACATATTTTGATAAATAGGTTATTTCATCGGGATAGATTTTAGAAAGAGCTTGATACTGACGATATCCTTTTTGCTTAATATTATTAATGAAAGTTTTATCTTTGTAACAAAATAAGTAATATGCAACGGTATAAAATTCAGCTTCACTTATATAAAAATAATCATAACAACAATAATTGCAATCTTTTATACATTTAGATTTAAAAAATGTTCTATGTAACTTTTTGTCAAAATCATGATATGTGTTGGCAACAAAACCAACAGCACTTAATGGATTTGTTGTATTTATTATATTTAGCAATTCATTCAACGTTTTTTGTCCTCGCATTTCAAATCTACAACTATTTTATTGTCGTAACAAAGTTTTTGCATGTTTGAAGAAAAAGCACTTCCCATATTATTGCAAATGTTTTTAACATCAGCGTTAATGTTTTTCTCTGAAAAATCACTGAAAATCTTTTTATTTCTTCTTTTTAAATGTGAAATTACTTTCTGCATCTATATCACCACCATTCTATCATATATATAAAAATTTGTCAATATCAACAAAAAAGGACACCTGAAATATCAAGTGTCCTAGTTTTCTTCTGCCGCAAAATGTTCTGCAAGCAGCTTGACTATAAGATCATCCATATCGTCCTGTGAAGAACTTTCAAGGGACGGAAACATTGTTGATATCTTCGTGTATATACTTGTTGATACCTGCTCAGCTTTTTTAGCTTTAGGCTGATGACAGATATCGTATACCTTGTCAACGGTCAGTTCTTCGTTTCCGTTTTCGTCACAGTACGCACAGATTGCATTGATGTATTTGCCTGGGAAAGTTCTGAGGTCATACATCTCGATGTAATCTGCTATGATATTTTGTTGTTCTTCGGAAAGGTGCGCTAAAAGCATTTCATATCGTCCGAAAGGAATAACCTTATTATCAACCATTGGAATGAGCCTTGCGGATAGCTTCAGCAGATGTACATATCTGTATACTGTCGTGTTGGAAACGCCGAATTTCTCAGATATCTCATTCAGTGTAGCAGTTTCATTATCCATACCACGCTTATCCATGTACGTTTTGAAAATCTCGGCATTTTCTGAGGGAAGAACGTCATCTGTTCTTGTATTGGACTCTGCTACGATCATGTATGCCGTGAAGTCGTCTATGTTGTCCTTGATCTGGCATGGAATAGTCGTCAGACCGCACAGCCTAGCCGCATAGTATCTATGATGACCTGCGAGTATCTCATATTCACTATCTTTTCTGCGAACTATAACTGGCTGTAGGATGCCAAGATCCCTTATAGAGATAGCCAGACGCTCGACCTTGGATTGTCTGATCTTATATGGCTGTTCCTTTCCCTCAGGCGTTCTGTATGGCTTGATACTGTTTATACCCAGCTCAACGATCCTCTGAGCCGTACCTTGCCACTGATCAAGATACTCAGCGGCAAGCTCATGGTTGATATTCTCAGCCTCAGATTGCATATTCTCTTGATGTTGGCTGCGTCTTTCAAGCAAGCTGCACATTATCCATTCACCCTTTCCATTACTTCTTCTGCAAGCTCTGTGTACTTCTCAGCAAGCGTATTGCCTGTCATATTAACACATCCAGCATAGCTTTTTACTGTTTTGTTGACCTGCTCAGGACGAGCTGGGATAACAGTATCAAACACTGTATCTCCATATATCTTTCGGCAGGCTACGTCTATCTCTTTAGACGTTGTAGTTATATTGCTTCTATTCTCAAGAATGCCAAGTATTTTAAGCCCTGGGTTTGTTGTTGCCCTTATAGCATTGACCTTTTCTGTAATGAGGTCAATGGCGTCAAATGCGAATATACCAGCGTCTATTGGTATGATAACGAAGTCTGAAGCGTTAAGAGCATTCTGCGCAAGAAGATCAAGGTCAGGACGATTGTCTATGAGTATGTAGTCATAGGTATCTGTCAGAGCCTTATCACGGAGCATGAGCTTGAGTATATAGTTACAGTTGGCGGATGAGGCGATCACGCTGTTAGCCGAACCGAGCATACGACCTGCGGATATATAGTCAACATTTGGATTTTTCTCAGACTTCTTGATATACTCTGCATAGTCTATAGAAGTATCACCAGACGCTGAACTGTAGATAAGATCTGCTATGGTCTTTTTTACTGCCGACTCTGAGCAATACGAAGTGAGGTTGCCCTGCTTGTCAAGGTCGATAAGTAGCACTTTTTTGCCGAGCTTTCCTAATGCGCAACCTAGGTTGAACGTTGTAGTTGTTTTTCCTGTGCCGCCTTTTTCTGTAATGATCGAAATAATTTTTGTGTTCTCCATTATGAACATCCTTTCTTGATATCATTTTGTGTTCCCCGAATTGACATAGAAAAAGCGGCAGGGGAGAACACCGTCCTGCCGCTCAGGGAGCTACCCTGTCTATGCCTGATAGTCAAGCTATCAAAAAAGCTGCCGATATTCTCAGCAGCAATTTTCATAGCTTAGCTTTCCGAAAAAGAAAAAGCCAATGAGTATTGTCTCATCAGCTTTTTGTTTTCTATCTGTACCAGAGATTTTCCATTGTAAAAGGATTAGGAGGATTGTTACCCTTTCTCTTTTCAATCTCATAGTCTATGAACATCTTGTATCTTTCAAGCTCATCAAGGTCAGCTTCAGCAGCTACTCTCATGATAGCTTCTGTTCGTTCCTCAATCTGTGCTTCATGAAGCTCTGTGTCCATTTCTCTGTTCTTTCGGATGAATGTTTCTTCAAGGTCCTCAAGATCGTCAAACTCGGCAGTAGCTTTTCCCTCATCGATCTTGTAGATCTTGCTGCCGTTGAAGCCAAACCTTGTAGGGGTATACTCAAAAAAATCATGGCAATACTTGATAGCCTCATCATGTTTGAGCATTTTAGTCAGCTTTTCGGGCTTGATTAGTTCGTTGCAGCCACCTGCAAGTGTAGTTGCTTCCTTGTTGTTTTCAATAAGTCTCATAATTCTTCCTCCTTGTATTTTTTACTATATCATAACATATTTTGACGATTTGTCAAGTGCGATTAAAACGCAGAATTGGTAAATATCTCCAAAACCGCGTGCCGAGGGTTCGAATCCTTCTGCCCCTGCCAAGTCATTTT
>CALEJX010000526.1 GCA_937898375.1 uncultured Ruminococcus sp. | reverse complement strand
GCAAGACTTATGTCGCAGGCTATGAGAAAGCTCACTTCTGTTATTGCAAAGTCGAATACTACGGCTATATTTATCAATCAGGTCCGTGAGAAGATAGGCGTTATGTACGGAAACCCTGAGACCACCCCTGGCGGACGTGCGCTGAAATTCTATGCTTCTGTAAGAATAGAGGTAAGACGTGGAGAGCAGATAAAGAACGGCTCTGAGGTCATTGGCAACAGAACAAAGTGCAAGGTGGTAAAGAACAAGGTCGCACCGCCGTTCAAGGAGTGCGAGTTCGATATCATGTATGGCAAGGGTATCTCCCGTGTGGGCGAGGTGCTTGACATGGCGGTAGATCTTAATATCGTTAAGAAGGGCGGCGCTTGGTTCAGCTACAACGATATGAAGCTTGGTCAGGGACGTGACAACGCTAAGGAGTTCCTGCTGAACAATCCTGACATCATGAGTGAGATAGAAGCTAAGATAAAGGAAAATCAGGCGGAGCTTGTACTTGCGGCTCAGAAAGATAAAAAGACTAAGAAGCTCGAAGAAAAGGCTAACGCAGGTGCGGCGGCTCAGAGCGCAAAGGAAGAGCCTGCGGCTGACAAGCCTGAGAAGAAGATACGCAAGGCGGCAAGCGACAAGTCTGTTGTGGCAAAGCCTGAGGAGGACTTTGAGGAGTTTGCTCCTGTGGACATAAGCGAGCTTGGTGACTGATAAATGCTTAAAATAATTGGCGTTTCAAAATACAAGGGCAGCACATACATGATAGAATTTGAGGAGGGCGAAACGGCTTTTCTCAACTACGAGATAGTGTCTGCCTATGGTCTGAGGGCAGGGCTCGATATGCCTGAATCTGCTTGGGAGAAGATAGTTTTTGACAACGAGTTCAGAAAGGCAAAGGAAAGGGCTTTGTATCTGCTTGACTACAGGGACTATTCCTATGTGGAGATTTACAAGAAGCTTGAAAAGAATTACAGCGAGGAGATATGCGACGCTGTAATGGACAAGATGCTGGAGCTTGGAACGGTCAATGACAGGCGGTATGCTCAGGGGCTTGCGAAGACCTATGTGGAAGTGCGCAAATACGGCTATTACCGTGCTTATCAGCAGATGAGACAGAAAGGGCTGACTAAGCCTATAATAGAAGAAGCTCTGGAAGAATACAGCGAGGGTACATACGAACGGCTGTATGAGCTTGTGGAGCGGAAGTATCTCAGATATCTTGACGGAGAAAAGGGCGACATAAAGGTGAAAAACGCCCTTGTGCGTCTGGGATATTCATACGATATAATAAAAGAGGTGCTTGCTGACATAAAACAGGAGTACGGCGACGAATAAAGGAGCAAAGAATGAAAAAGATCATTTTTGCGGCGGCTATACTGAGTGCGGCGGTCATGACAGGCTGTTCGCTGAGCTTTGGCGGCGGCACGGATAGCTCTCAGCCTGCGGACAGTGTTCAGGGCGGTGATACCGCTGTGACAACGCAGGAAACTGATACGGAAAGCGAAGAAGCTGCTGACCCCCTTGAAGAAGCAAAGGACGTTGCGGCAATGTATCTTAAAGCCGCAAACGCTGAGTTTGACCAATCAATGGTAAAGCTTATGACGGACGATTATGCCGCTGACTATGAATACATGAAAAAGAACATGGGCGGCGACGATGAATACGGCGAGGACGAGCAGATAAGCGGAGTAAGATACAGCTTTGATGATGATAAGTGCGGCTTTATCGACAAGGTGAACATTTCGGAAGAGTATTCAAAGGCGGCAGAGCTTTATGTGACAGTAGCTTATGACAGCTCTGAGGGTGAGGTCACGTCATCGCAGTATATTCTTATGGTGCTTGACAAGGACAACGATTGGAAAGTTTGCTTTGCAGGCTCAAAGGCGCAGGCGTATGCAGACGGCATAATCACTGACGAAAACTCAGAGAGGGCAGAGGCTAACGCTCAGGCGGTATACGAGGCGGCAGAAAAGGCGGTCACGGAGCTTTCAAAGGACAAAAGCTACAAATTTGAGTACATGAACTACATTTCCACGGAGACGGACAAGTTCATAGAAAAGATAAAAGAACAGCTTCCCGAGGAGCTTAAAGACACATATTTCACTGTCTTTATCGATGAGGGCAAGCTTGATTATGTGGTTTGGTCGCAGGAAGCAGGAGCTGAGATAACTGTCACTTATCCTGAGAAGAAAAACTGACGGCGCAAAAGTGCTTGACAAAATAAATTGCGTGGTGTATAATATAGGTAACCACAAAGGATATAATTTTCAGCCGTTTCACGCTGAAAAGCGAAAACCCCGAAAGCTGCAACTTTCGGGGTTTTCTTTTGGGATCATGCCGGACTTACTTTTTGTATGCTTTTGGCTTTGTGGAAAATTCATAATTATTTTGATTTTTGTCATACAATAGTGACGAAAAGGGCTTGACAAAACTGTGCAAAAGTGAGATAATAAGATAGATTATTGTGATACTTTATGCCGCCCGTTGGCGGTGTAGGATTGGAGATTTTTTCATGGCAACTAGAGTGGGAATGGTTTCTCTCGGATGTCCTAAAAATCAGGTGGACGCTGAGCATATGCTCTATG
>CALEJX010000525.1 GCA_937898375.1 uncultured Ruminococcus sp. | reverse complement strand
CTCGCAGAACGTGTCTATGACTACGTTCACATTAAGATTGAAGGAACTTCCGCATGGCAGTCTTAAAGTCACCTCAAAGCTGTCCTCAAGCTCTCTGCTGTCAAGCACTGTGATGTGCGGCTTTATATCTACAAGATTGATAGCCTTTTTCTTTGTGCGCTTTTCTATCTCTATCTTGTCAAGCTCCATGAACTCGCCTAAAAGCTCCGCCACTTCATGAACGCTCTTATCAGTTTTCAGCCTTGCCACATACTCAGCCGCTGTGATGTCGGTGTGCTTATGCTCAGGCTTTGAAATGCTAACTATTTCAAGCCCAACAGGGGTCTGTGCATTCATTCGCTCCAGCACCTCGCTGTATGGGATATCCTCAGTGAGGGCAAAGTCCATTATCTCTACCCTGCTTTCAGTACCAAGCGGCAATGCAAGCGGGAACATTATATACACATGAGGATTGAAGCCCTGAGTGTGCCATATTGGCAGGTGCGCCCTTTTGAAAACTCGCTGGAAAGCTCTCATAAGGTCAAGGTGGGAAATGTATTTCGCCCTGCCCGTTTTGGAAAATACCGCTCTGTATTCAAATCTCTCCAAGCGGAGATTTACATTCTTCGGCTCAGCGTTTGCCACAGTAAACACCTCCGTATTCGCATTTTATGCCACAGCCTGAACAGCCCTCTTTGCAGTTTCGAGTGGTAACGGCTTGGTGGGCTTTCTTGTTTTCACGGACGAAAAACTCATGGCTCACAAGATAATCAAGGTGCGACCACGGCGATATCTCGTCATAGGAACGTCTGCGGTGCGCATAGAAGCTTGTGTCAAGTCCGCACTCCTCAAACGCTTCCTGCCACTTATCAGCCTTGAAATGCTCGTCCCAGCCGTCAAGATAACAGCCCTTTTTCCATGCGGTATATATCGCCTTGCCAAGACGTCTGTCGCCCCTTGCAAGCACAGCTTCCAGTATAGATGTATATGATTGGTGCGTACTTAGGCGTATCTTGTGGCTTGTAAGGCTCTTGAAAAGGTGTTCCTGCTTCTCTTTTATCTCCTCGGGAGTTGCCTGCGGCTCGAACTCAAATGGAGTAAATGGCTTCGGTACGAATGTTGCTGTGGAAACTGATATCTGTACGCTCTTGCCTCGTTTTTCCTTTGGTGTTTCATAATAAAGGTCAAGAACTTTCTGTGCAAGTTTTGCGATACCCTCCACGTCCTCCAAAGTTTCCTCCGGCAGACCAAGCATGAAATAAAGCTTGACAGTGCTGTAACCGCCCTCGAATGCAGTACGGCAGGTACGCATTATCTCCTCCTCGGTGATGTTTTTATTTATTACGTCACGAAGTCGCTGTGTGCCTGCTTCTGGCGCAAAGGTCAGACCGCTTTTTCTTACGGATTTTATTTTTTCCAAAAGCTCCTCGCTGAAATTGTCTATTCGCAGTGACGGCAGTGACAAATTTATCTGCTCGCCGTCAGTGTATTCCACAAGAGTTTCCAAAAGCTTGTTTATCTCTGTATAGTCGCTTGTTGACAGTGATGAAAGGGAAACTTCCTCATAGCCTGTCTGCTCGCAAAGTGACTTAGTTTCGTTCTTTATGGTGTCGATGCTTTTCTCTCTGAACGGGCGGTAGATAAAGCCTGCCTGACAGAAGCGACAGCCTCTTATGCACCCTCTGAGCACCTCTACCACTGCCCTATCGTGGACTATCTGAGTGAAAGGAACAACAAAGCCCTCAGGATAATATACCTTGTCAAAGTCCTTGATAACACGCTTTTTCACCCTTGCAGGGGCTTCGGGAACGTTTGGTGTAATAGACTTAACAGTGCCGTCCTCGTTATAATCCACGTCATAGAATGACGGAACATAAACACCCTCCAGCTTTGCAGCTTCTCTGAGAAATTCCTGTTTTGTAGGCTTCAAAGGTTTCATTCTCTCGTAAAGTTCAAGAAGCTCAACGTTGACTTCCTCGCCCTCGCCAAGTATGAACAGGTCGAAAAAGTCAGCCATAGGCTCAGGGTTGCAAGCGCACGGACCGCCTGCGATAACAAGAGGGGTAAGCTCCGTTCTATCCTTGGCAAGCACCGGTACGCCTGCGAGGTCGAGCATTTCAAGCACATTATTATAAGAAAGCTCGTACATGAGGGTGAAGCCGATAAAGTCGAAATCCTTTATAGG
>CALEJX010000524.1 GCA_937898375.1 uncultured Ruminococcus sp. | reverse complement strand
AATCCTGTTGAGTCATATAATCTTGGGTTTGATATTATCGACAAAGACTTTGAACCTGTTAAACTGACAGAATATGATGTCGAGGAAATGATAGAGGCTGATAAAGAATGTATTGCCGAAAAATACGGCGATTACGGTCTGGAAGAATTGGCCGAAAGCATTGAACCCGATGAAAACGGAGTAAGAGAATATCTTACGAACGTTGAAGATGAAACCGATACCGAGAAAACGGCGTACAAGCTTGACGAAACGGAAGAAATTGAATTGACTCCCGAAAATATAGATCAGATCAATCGTCTGTATGTCGGAGCATATACGCTAAAAAAGGATTTTAATAAAGTGATCGATTATGCAAGGAAATTACAAAGCAGCGAAAGCGTTCAGAATTCATACATAGGAATTTACAGTGAAACAAACGCCTACAAGGAGCTTGGCTCGCCTGAAACAAAGCAGAAGTATGAGGAAACGATAAAATACTTCAGAAACGCTATGATCAAAGACCCAAGCGATATGGCGGCTGTGACATTCCGTATTCAGTGTTATATGGATATTGGTCAGTATGAAGAGGCGGAACAGCTTTGTAATCTTCTGGCTAACGAACTGAGAAAGCCTTTACTCGAAAAAATAGAGGAGGCGAGATCCGTTGACTCTTGAACAGGATATTAAGCTAAACAGTGAGGCTTTTAAAACTGCGGCGAATGAAATGTCTGCACTAAAAACAAGAGCTGAAACGCTGAAAACTACGCTGGAACAGATGTATAATGACCTGACAACGGCTTTGGATACGCCGGCCGGAAAAGAGATCGAGATCGAGGCAAAGGACGTACTTATCAAACCGATAGACGACCTTATCCTTGTAATTGACCAGATGTCAAAAACACTTGATGATATAAAAGATACCCCATATTATCAAGGCGTGTTTGATAAATATGAGCAACTGATGCAAAACATTAAATTCAATTAATAGGAGGCTTTTACTATGGCAATGGGAAGCACTGGTACGGTAAACGTAACACCGGATATGATCAAAAGTGCATTAAGTGCAATCGAAGAGTATGAAAATACGGTCAAATTACTGTTTTCAACTCTTTCAAGCACGATGAGTGAATTGATACCTGGCAATTTCAGCGGAAATGCAGCACAGGGATTCAGAAAGTTTTTTGATGAAAATATCGCAAAGCTTGCAGACACGAATGACGAAAGTGCGGGAGTGTCACAGATAATCAAGCTTTTGAGGGAAATAGTTAACGGTATATCTGATGCAATACCAGAGGACTCTAAAGGTCTTGATGATCAGCTTGCAGCGGAAAATACAAAAGCAATGGGAGGTAATTAATCATGGCAGGGTGCAGGATAGTAAATCAGGGAGTGCTTTCGGCTCTTGATTCGATTGAATCATGCCGCTCTTCTTATGAGAAAGCAGGTCAGACACTTATCAGCTCATTGACCAGTGCTATCTCAGATATGGAGGGTGCTGCAAAAGATGCGTTTCAGGATTTGATCAATAATAAAATCAAGGAATTTGTAGAAACAAGTTTGCCAGAAGCAATCAAAGGTATGCATACTCTTCTTGAAGAAAATAGAAAGAACTTCGAAGAAGTCGACCAGAAAATAGCTGATAATATAAGCGGCGGTTAAGTACATAAAAGCACAGCCTGATATTGCTTTGTATCAAAGCTTTTAGGCTGTGCTTATTTTTATCTCGGGAGGTATACAAATGGCTTTTAAAATACTTAATGAAGAAGAACTGTCGCTGCTTACTGACGAGCAGATAGCATGCTATCAAAAAGAACTTGATATATATAAGCAGAGAGAGGCTTTTGTAGAAAAACTTACGAAACTTGAAAATGCAGAGATCAAGCCGTACAAACCAAATCTGAAATCAATCGATATTATCAGGGAAATCGAGTTTGCACCTTTCATAAGTCCTGAACGGAAAAGGCTCAATATGAAACCTATGCAAAAGCCTGAACTTCCTGATGATCTTATCGGCAAAGCGAGCGAAAAAATCAATATATCGGAAGTAATTAAATCAAACGCTGTTCTTAAAGAACAAATTGGTTTCAATCATAAACTGTTTTCAAAAGCTAATAATTTCAAATGCTATGAACAAAAGCAATATATATTGCCCGAGTTTTCAAAGCCGGTTATACCTGATGCGACTTTCACCAAGTTAGAGAATGTACTTTCAAATCCTGTACAGATCAAAAAGCCTGCCGAGTTAAAGCTGCAGAGCTTTATTGCTCCCGTAAAAAATAATGTGACTCTTTCAAAATTAGCAATGCCGGAATTTAAGGCAGGAGTTTTTGTTAAGCCCGAAGCACCTAAGCTTGACTTTGCGGTTAATGCAAAACCTGAAACGGTGATAAAACCCTTTGAAAAACCCGAATTTACTTTGAAAGCTTTTCTCAAAGTTCAAAAAGTAAACGTTAATATGCCGACTTTCCGACAGCCGGAAAGAAATAAACCGAATATTTCTGTTAATGTGAGATCTGATTTTAAAATTGGAGCATTTAAAATTCCCGAAATTGCAGTTGCAGATCTACCTCAAATAAGAAAAGCTGAAGTTGAAATAGGCAGTTTTCAGCCTCCTGTGCAGCCAAAGCTTGATATTAAGCTAAATTTTGTATCTGACGTTGAAGTAAAGGCTTTTGAGAAACCTGAATTTGAAGCGGTTAAGTTGCCTATGATCCGCAAGCCTGATGTAAGTCGTATAGAGTTTCATGCTCCTGAAAAACGAGAGCTCAAGCTTTCTGCTATCGCAAAACCAAGTATTAATGTCAAGCCATTTAAAAAGCCGCAGGATATTAAGACAGAGCTGCCTGAGTTTCCGAAAGTGAATATAAATATAGGAAGCTTTACAAAACCTCAGGAGATCATACCAAAACTAAATGCAAAGGTAAAAACATTTAAACCGATAACAAATTTTAAGAAACCCGAATTAAGCCGACCTGAGCTGTCTGATATAAAAGTTTGCAAAGGTTTTGAAACAGGAACAGAAGCACAGGACATACTTTCCATGCTGAATAAGGAAACTACATTATGAAAAACAACGAAATAATGATATCCGCAAGATTTGAATTTGACGATAAGAGTAAATGTCAGGAGCTTTCATTTCTTGTTCTTAAGGATATTACCCTCAAAGCTTTTATCGAGGCTTTGTATTACGGATTAAAAAAATCCCCGGATTATGAGAAATGTTTCGAGTTGCTTGAGCAATATATCAAAACCAGAAAAGAACTTCAGGTGCTGTATACGGCAAAGGGCAGCTATAATGTGATAGATTTTACAACAGATGTTGTGAAAGACGGCGAAAAGGTCAAAATTTATAATGCAGAGCTTGATAAGTTGGGATTTGTAACCTCAAGCTGCGTCCTGTTTACGATGAATGAGGAGATCAAGCCGTCTTATTTGTTTAAAAAAGAAGAGAACAGCTATATCTTAAAAGAAAAAGATACGCTTGAATATAATATAAGTACTCGCAGACTGAATGTCATTGAATCCTCGGTAATAGACATAATTCCGCCCAATGATATGCCCCAAAAGGATAAATCATCGCTTCTAGATGTTCTTATTCCCACCGTGCTTTCCACAGGAGGAATGCTTGGTGCACGTTTTCTTATTATGGAACTTGTGCCGAGTGCTTCGTCTATGGGCAATACTATGCTTCTTATGTCGGGTGCAATGGGAGTAGTATCTTTGGTTACTTCATTCTACAGCTTTATGAAAAAAAGGACCGACTATAAAAAGAACGTTGAGGAATGGAAAAACAACTATGAAAACTACATTGCCAGAATTATCAGAACAATAAAAGAATGGCAGGAAAGCGATATTGTATATCTGAACAGCGTGTATCCGAATATGGATACATTGTTTAAGAATACTGCCGAGATCAACGGTATTATTTTTTCAAGATCTCAGAACGATAATGATTTTATGAAAATATCGCTTGGCACTTCTGATGAGGTAAAGCCGCTTTTTGAGATCAAAAGCGAGAAAAAGGATAATATCTTTTACGATATTTATTACAAAATGCGTCGTAACAAGGATGAGATCGAAATAATAGTTCCGACAAAGAAAAAGAACAGAAAGCTGAAAAAGCTTTCTCCCGAGGAAATAGCTGAAAGGGAGCGAAATAAGTTCCTCCTTACCGACTTAGCGTACAATTTTGCAAATAAAGGCGTGGACACTAAGAATGATAACGAGGTTATCGGATTTAACTACCTCAGAAGTGACAGTGGTAAAAAACCGCCTTTGCTGATAGATTTGAAAAACTGCGGAGCCTTGGGCGTTATATCAAACGATGTGCAGACGTCCCATCGCTTTATTCAGCACGTCGTTTTTGAATTGGCATATTATCATTCGCCAGAGGATCTGCAATTTGTTTTCTTTTTCGATAAAGAGGACAAAATTGAGAAACAGAATGAAATACTGAAAAACTATAAGTATCTGCCTCATACGAATGAACTGTTGGACGGAGTTTCTCAGTTTGTATTTGATAAGGACAGCTCTGGTATAGTTTTCGGACAGCTTCTCAGTATTATGAACAGCCGCTCAAACAATAAAAAAGAAGATTCCGATGATTCTGTATCAGACGGTAAACTCACACAGATAGTATGTGTGGTTTTCGATGATTATGATATAAAGGAAACAGGTTTTTCAAAGTTCTTGCCTGAAGTTCCAAAAGAGGGTGAGCCTTATATCAATTTGCTTGGACTTACTTTTATTTTCATTCGACCTGTAAAGGATATGCTTCCGAAATACTGTGGAAATATCGTAAATATTGACAAAGAGAATGAAAAGGAAAGAAAAGTGAGCCTTAGATATAACGTTCTTAGCAGAGAAACCTTGAATGTTTTAAGCGAGGACAAGGGCGATAAAACCAAGGCAAATGATACTGATAAATTGATAGAGTATAAATATTTTCAGAACAAGTATATGTTTGGTCCAGAAAGCTATGATGATAAGTTTGATCTTGCATTCAGACAGCTAAGTGCAATTTACTATACTCGCATTGCAGAAAATGGCAAAGTTCCCTCTATGGTTACTTTGTTTGAGCTGTATGGATATAATTCTGAAAAGGTCGAAAACGGCGAAGTAAAATCAAGCATACGAAAGAGCTGGGAGGATATTGATAGAAATGACGTGACAAGAAATCTTCGTGTTCCAATCGGTAAGCATGAACACGGCACAATGTATCTAGATCTATACGAAAAGGCAGACGGACCTCATATGCTTGTTGCGGGAACTACTGGTTCAGGTAAATCCGAAACAATAATTACATACCTTATAGGACTGTGCATGAAATTCTCACCTATGGATCTAAATCTTATGCTTGTTGATATGAAAGGTGGCGGCTTTTCCGATCGTTTGGGAGATCTTCCGCACTGCGTCGGAGTAGTAACGGATACGGCAGGAGAGGATGAGGGAACATCTGCTGCGTATATGCTAAAGCGTTTTCTTGAAACGCTTAATGCTGAAATAAAAAGGCGTAAATTGTTGCTCTCAAGTTTCGGAGTTGATAATGTTGATTCGTATATCAGAGCATTAAGACTTATCAGAAAAATAAAGGAGCTTGAATCCGACGAGGAGAACAGTGAAGAAATCAAAAAGCTGAAAAAGAAACTTAACAATAAGCAGCAAGAAATTTTGAGTAAGGATCTGAGTGAGCTTTCACCATTGTCGCATCTTGTCCTCGTTGTCGATGAATTTACTGAGTTGAAACGTTTTTCAAGCGAGAGCAACGATGTCGATTTTATTTCTGAGATAACGACTATTGCTCGTGTGGGACGTACATTAGGATTTCATATCATACTTGTGTCACAGAATATCGAGGGAGCTATAACCGATGATATCCGTGTAAACTCCAAAGCAAGAATATGTCTTAAGGTAGCCACAAAACAAGCCTCAAAGGAAATGATAGGAACTCCTGCCGCCGCTGCTCCGACTATGCCCCTTAACGGACGGGCATATCTGCTTGTGGGAACAGGAACAAGATTTGAATATTTTCAATCGGCATATACAGGAGCGAATAAAAATCTCAATATTGATCCGGCAGTCATTGTTACTCAAGCAACAAATTCAGGTAAATTCAACAACGGATTCTATTCCTCCAAAAAGGACAATATTATAGAGAAAAAACGCAGTGAAAATGTTAGTGAGCATGATACTCAGTTGGCTTATGTTGTTAAAACCATTATTGAAATAGGAAAAAACATGGAGAAACCTCGTCAAATATTTTTGCCACCTTTGCCGGGCGTAATTACGGATAAAACAGATTGGGAGGGTTTAAGTTGAGCAGAGAAAAAATTCTGTGTACTTTGGGTAAATTCGATATACCAATAATTCAGATGCAGCCGACTTTTATCGTTGATCTGCTGGATTCCAATCTGATTTTGTTCGGTTCTGCTATGAGCGGAAAGACGACTTTCATTAAAAACCTTGTCAATATTCTTCATAAACAATATGACGAAGATCAAGAGCAGATATTCATTCTTGATTTTGGCGGAGCTTTGTCAGAATATCGCAGCATGCCATTGGTATCTGCATATTTTGATAATTCCAACGAGGAATATGTGAAACGTGTTTTCAAGGTAATGGATAACATATTAAAAGACAATATCAAGACCCTGAACGGTAAAAACTACAGAGAAACTACAGAAAATCAGCCTATACATACAACTTTTATTATCGACAACGTAAACGCCTTTATAGATGAATCCAGATATACTGCATATCAGGAAAAGCTTGCAAAGCTTTGCAGAGACGGTCTGTCAAAAGGAATTACCATTGTGGTCACGGCGGGAGAAACCAAGGGATTGAATTCATATATGGGCAGTTTTAAGCAGAAAATCGCATTTGAAATGCCGGCAGACAAGTATGCGGACATATTCAATGGTAAGGTCGACGCTATCGGTAATAATCCTGGTCATGGCTTTGCAAACGTAACAGTAAAGCCGGAGGGTATTACGGGTACGTTTCGTATGAATATGCCGTATGAAGTGCAGTGTTTTAAAGCTCAGGCTCTTAATGAAATCAGTAATAATGATAAATCGCTGCCATTTCAGACTGCATTAAGAAAAAAATTCGATTTTGATATTGATACACAGGAATATGGAAAACACGTCAAAAAATATTTGACATTTCCAAAAGAACTGAATAAAGATGACTATATACGCCTGAAACAAAAAACGAATATTGAAGAACAAGTCAAGTTTCCTGTAAGTGTAGGTCTGGATTATGT
>CALEJX010000523.1 GCA_937898375.1 uncultured Ruminococcus sp. | reverse complement strand
ACGTTCAGTTCCCTTTCTCTGACCATATCCATAATTTTTTACCTCCTTGGTATCTTGAAAATAATGTATAAGTTAAATCATTGCTTTTTCTTTTTGTCCCAATAAGCTCCATACTGCCGGAATATGCCCGATTCACGCTTTTTAGGCTTTTTATCTTCCGTTTCATCGGAACAAAGGGCATACTCTTTGAGCGCATCGGCGTTTATGTGATGAAACTTTTTCGTCCATTTGTCTTTCGACTTGCCTTGCTTTCTGATAGGGTATGTTCTGCTTCCGTCTTTTGACAGAATAAGCACATTCTCGTCAGCAAGGGCTTCACCTATGGACTTTGCAGACCCACTCGATAAAGTGCCGCACCATTTCAAGATACTGATCTTTATTACGACAAAGCTTGTTGACCTCCTTAGGCGGTATCGGGTCTTTAAGATTTACTACAAGACAGCGATTCAGCGTGCTTGAACTTTTAAGCAGATATTCACCCGTCACAAAAAGCATACTTTCATTTTTGATTCTCTTGCCGTCACGGACTATCTGCCCCGGAGTTTGAACACGTTTGAGATTTTCCGAAAGCTTCTGTTCGTTATTCTCTCTTTCTCTGTTTGAATCAGTGCCGCAGAGGTCGTCGATCGCCACGCAGCAATGCTTGTACTCGAATATCTTGTCGATCTCGCTTTTATTGCTGTGCAGATTTATGATGTTTGGACTGCCCTCAAAATAATCTACAAGCAGTTTGGTTATCGCAGATTTTCCCGACCCCGAATCGCTGTAAACGTAAGTGTTGAACTCAAATCTGCTTCTTTGCGTTTCATCTATCAGCGGCATTACAAATGGTGTAAGCGCCGCCATAAGCAATACGCCGGGTATATTATCGGAGTCCAAAAAATCCGATACCCACGGCATAAATTCAGCATTTCGCGTAGACAGCGGGCGTTTAAATTTTGCGAGGGCTTCGTTCTGCGGGGCTAGATCATTGCATAAATGTTCCGTTTCGCCAATAATGCAGTTGCCAAGCAGAAAAACGTAATGCGCATCGGAATCTTTCTTTATGTGAAAGCGATTATAGCCCTGTGCGAGAGAATATCTGATTTCGGGTTCCATATTAAGAATAGCCCCTTTAATAGTTCCCGACAAAAAATCGTTACAGGTGCTTTCTCTTTTATTAAATTTGACCTCATTGCGAGGAATAAAGCGCATAGCTTTTTCAAGACCACTGCACGGAATTACCGTCGGGTAGTTTTTTTCGCAGACTTTAAATGCGACCTCTACATAGCAGTCCCCTGTTACACCTGTCGTCAAGGACTGTACTTTGTAGTAGACGGTTATTTCTATAAGAGCGTTTGAAAAATGCTCGCCGTTGAAAAAGTTCTTAGCCTTACGTTAATGCTGTTAACGTGTCCCACAATAGAGATACAAATGAAAAACTTCACATATAGATCTTATGAAAATAACTATTATCGCCTATTGATAAATGCTTGTATTCCATCTGAAGAATATGGAAGTTGGCGTTTGAAAAAAGTGGATAGCGACGATGATATGTTTTTTGATCTAGATACTGAAAATGCCGATTTTAAGCAATGGATGGATAATATGAATATGGCATTCGGAAAAAAAAGTTAACGATAATTCAGACTCTGAGAATGCTAAGAATGACACAGATTCAAACTCTGAGGATATTAAAGATGATACAAATTCAGGCTTCAAGAATAAAAAAATTAATGGCAATAAAGCTGTAAACGAATTTAATGAAATGCTCAGAAATTCTACAGTAAAGACCAGGATCGAAAATCCGGCAAACCAAAATTGGCTATTCTGCCAGAACAAATTGATTTTTAATAATGACAGAAATAAAAATAAATATCTCATAAGAACTCGTAAAGATCTCAGAATAGCTTCTTTTATACAGGCGTATTCACTAGGCGTAGGGCTGATAGAAGGCTGTTCCACGAAAGGGATAAAGCACCAAGATGAAGGGAAAACGAATTATGATAATATCAATGAAGATATGAGATATGCTTTGATAAAGATAGCGACAGATGTTGTCAAGACAGAGATAAATTACAATATCCAAAATGTGACTGTACAATTTGACCCGCTTGCCACTCATTGTTTGAAAATCAAATTCAACACTCTTCTTGAAGCTTTATATTACTCGCTGGCATTTTGTTACAAAGCGGATAAAACTTATAAACGCTGCGAAAAATGTGATACATTTTTTCTTATATCACTGGGAGATTCTAAGAGAACAAATTGTGGTAACAAACGGGATCATAATAAAAACTCTAAATCGACCTACTCTAATAAATAAAGTTTTTCTTGATTTTACCACAAGCGAAGAACATCTTATTGCGAGCAATTAACATACTATATATGTAAATTATAAAATATACTGTAATTTTACCATGAAAAAATAAGTTTAAAAACCACAATGATAAGGGTTCAACCGTTACCATTGTGGTTTTTTTCGTAAGTATTTCAGATTTTCTGTCTATATATAAATGTGAAACCGCTGCACCTTTTTTGTCATTTTTAGGATACCTCTCCCCCTTACCCCCATAATTCTTATTTCTAATTTTAGGAAGTTTTGATAGCTGGTATTATATAAATACTGCTTACTAAATAATAGTTGTGAGGTTAATATTTTTATATATTTGTCTGTGACATAAAATTCAAATAGCAAGATAACATGAAATTAATTTGACAAATATTTGTTGAAAATTAATTGTTAGGAGGTATTATCTTGAATATTTATTTCATAGATACGCTGGAACTCACTTACAGTTCCGACTTCGATGACATAATTAAACTAACTAAAAATTTTAAAATGGTAGACCCTAAAAAAGGGGCAGGCAATAAAGAATTTATTTCCACTGAATTAAGTGACATGGGCATTATAATAAAAACAAGAAGAAGCAGTAAGGCTGAATTGTATAAAAATAGCAATAAGTACAAATTAGTACTTAGGATAATTCCTAATAAATTTTATAAGCCGTATATAAAAACCGAACATATAAGCAATATTATAGAATTTTGTGATATGGTCGAGCGGTTGGATATGCAGATACAGTATTGTTTTAGCGGCTTGACGATAGATGATTTTGAGAGCACAAGGGTCGATCTGACGGAGGACATTCACGGTATCCCTGAGGACAAAATCACTCAGTACATACGCATTATGCGTCAGCTTTATTTGACGCTGGGTTTTCATCACAACAAGAAGCTTGAGGAGAATGCTGAGGATTTTGATCCTGACAGTTCATTCAATGCGGTCAATGACTCTAAAAAGGTAGAATTTGTTGTATATAACAAGGGTCACGAAGTTCGCAGTAAGAAGAACAGCAGTGATGAACTGAAAGAACATTACAAAGACACGATGCGTGTTGAAGTGAGGTGCAGGAAAAAGTTTGCGGACAAGCTTTCCGAGAAAGCATACACGGCTCAAAAGCTGGTGGAAATTTACCGCAGGAGAATGGAGGTCATAAGAGATGTTTTCGATGACGTTTTTATGCTCAACAAAGACAGTTGTTTTATATCGCCTTACTGGCAGAAAAAGCAGATCAAAAAGTACGTTTCGGGCAAGACAAAGCTTGGCGAAAAGATGAATGATTTTTCAAAGCAGCTTGCGCACGTTTCGCGACCTACTATGGAAAGCGTGATCGAGAACAGCGAAAAATGTCAGCGGTCAGTTTCAAAGCTGCTAAGCAAATTTGAGGATATGGGCATTTCATCGGTTACGACAGGCGACAAGGAAACTCCGTTTTTGCAATCGCTGAACACTATTTTCGGGTTTTCTACGCCGAGTGAGGAGGAAAAAGCTTTGTATGAATATATACGCAGGAAGTCTAGGGGGAAGGAGGTGTTTTGGTATTGGGGAGATTTGTAGGGATCAAAATAGCGCCCCTGTACCAAAAAACACAGTACAGGGGCGGATTTTTTCACCTCTTCCTCAAAAACTCAATAACACTAAACTTGTATATCCTCCACCTGCGGCCTATCTTGAAACCCTCTATCTCCCCGGTTTTAAGATAACGGAGCATAGAGTTTTTGCCTATCTTTAAAAGCTGCTGACATTCTTTAGCAGTAAGGATATCGGGGATATTGTCAAACATAATTTATCATTCCTTTCAAAAAATATCGGTTTATCTTAATGTTCGGCGGTTTGGATAAGCACTTTTCGGAAACTTAAGGTTTACAAATATACATCATCTTTGTGAAGTAACGCAAATGCAGAAAGGAGGGCGTTACGATGAACAAAGCTAAAGTCATACTCGTGCTTGTGGGCAGCGTGCTGGTGGAGATAGCGCAGGAGATCATCACCTACATCGCAGAAAAGGACGAGTGAACACCATAGGCAGGCTTTCGGGTCTGCCTTTAATTTTTGTATTTTGCAAAGGAGTTTTAAAATGAGCGAACTTAACCATTGCAGCATTTGCGGCTGCGCTTTAGAGGACGAGGCGGAATGCTATGAAGTCGAAAACGAGATACTTTGTCAGGATTGCTACGATAACGAAACTGTGGTATGCGACCATTGCGGCGACCGCTGTATCGAACAGAATGCCGTGAGCGATGAGAACACTATTCTCTGTACAGATTGCTATGATGACCATTACTACCGCTGTTCAAACTGCGAAACTATCGTGCATTCTGACGATACCTACTGGCGTGGCGATAATGCCTATTGCCGTGAATGTTATGACGACTGCTGTGACGGCGGCGACTACATCAACGATTATTACTACAAGCCTAATCCCGTGTTCTACAAACTACCGAAAGAAGAAAACGTGAGTTTTTACGGCGTTGAACTGGAGATAGACGGTGCGGGAAGATATGATGATAATGCGGAAAAGATTTATGACGTTGCAAATGCCGAAAATGATGTTATGTACATAAAGTCTGACGGCTCGCTGGACGAGGGAATGGAACTTGTCAGCCACCCTTGGTCAATAGATTTTCACCGAAAGAAGTTTCCGTGGGGAGATATTGTGAGAAAAGCGCTTTCCCTTGGCTACCGTTCGCATAATACTTCTACCTGCGGACTTCACGTTCATATTGGCCGAAAACAGCTTGGATATTCCTACGAGGAACAGGAAGAAGTCATAAGCAGAATAATGTTCTTTTTCGAGAGCCATTGGAACGAGCTTTTCAAATTCTCACGGCGTACTGCATGAAGAACGTGCTGAAAGGCAGTTCCCTTGAAAAGCTGCCGTTTGAAGTGATAAAAGTCACAGAGGGCGAGATCATAAGCATCGACAAGCGTGGACGTTTGGAGAAAGGCAGCTTTGTGCCGAACGAGTTTTGCTATGGCTGGAACTATTACGGATACAGAAAGCCCGCTTACGATGAGGACGAACTTTTCGATATATGCGGAATGTTCGGGGTATCGCAGGAAGATCTTATGCTGCTTTACGATATGGGTTACACGGACGAGGAGATAGAAGGTATGCTTTGCGACAGGGGTATGTTGAGGGAGTGTATCGAGGAGGCGAGGGCGCTGGTGGGGGAATATTATTAGGAGGTATTTTATGGCATACACATTCAGCGGAAGCAGATACGTCACCAAAGGTGTGGCAGAAAACTTCCCTATGGAATTGCAAGCGGCGTTATTTTCGGTCATAGAGCGAATGAGTGAAAAGGTTTGCGGAGAGCTTGATTATCTGCAAGTTTTCGAGATAGTAACAGAGGTCAAATGACAGAAAAAATTCCTGCACATTTATCATATGCAGGAATGCCCTGAGGCTAAGCTTGAATATTTCATACCGACCGACGTGGAGGTAAACGGCAGGGCGTATATGATCGACGATGTGGATCATGTTACGCTGCTGTTGGCGGAGGAGTATTGAGTTGAAAAGGAATCACAGCTTTAGAGGGGGCTGTGATTTTTTTGTAATCCCATATCAAATTATAAGCCCTCACCTCATTTTATACGACTTTTACAAGACTTTTATAAGATAAACCACAACTTTATAAGAATCTAATCTTGACAAATTCTTATAAAATCATTATAATTATATTATGGAGGCGATAAAATGCTTGATAATGAACTTATAGATATGGTGAAACAAATACAGCTTGTTCGCAGTGAAAGCAACAGGATAGAGATAAAAGCGGCAAATAAGGGCTGCCCTAAGGTGCGTGATTCGCTGTCATCTTTTTCAAATCAGTCGGGCGGAGGCGTTATTATTTTAGGCGTAGATGAAAATGAGGGGTACGAGGTCTGCAGTGTTTATGATGCGGCTGACCTTATGAAAAAGGTCGAGGCGCAGTGTCAGGAAATGACGCCTGTGATAAGGCCGCTGTTTTCCGTTGCATCTATCGACGGAAAAACAGTCGTGTCTGCTGAGATACAAGAGATAGATAATGCTGACAAACCCTGCTTTTACAGCGGTGTGGGCAGGCTAAAAGGTTCATATGTCAGGTTGGGGAACGCTGACAGACTTATGACGGAATATGAGGTTTACAGCTATGAGGCTTTCAAAAAAAGCATTCACGACGAGCTG
>CALEJX010000522.1 GCA_937898375.1 uncultured Ruminococcus sp. | reverse complement strand
CATATTTTACAAGGTGCTTCCTGCAAGGATAGCTTCGCATTTCGTGAGCCTTAGCACACCTAAGCTTTGTGCGCTTATAGGCGGTTTGGCTGTATTTGTACTGATAGATTGGTTCACAAGGGGCATTATCGTTTATGCTTTGCTGTTGGCAGGGTTTGTCTTTGCGGCATACAAAAACAAGAACAGACTTATGTATATCTTTATGGTACTTATGCCGCTGAGCCTTGTTTTCAGGCACGGAATGGTATGGACGGCGGCGGATTTTCTTATTTTGGCTATAGCAGTTATCATCAAAAACCGCAGGGCGGTGGATATTTTCATCGGCATTGCGGCGCTTGATATACTGCTCGGTGCAGCGGCAGGACTTTGGTTCTGCGTGCTTGCGGCGGCGGTACAGATACTCATATTTGGCTTTATATTCCGCAGACAGATATGGGATAAGCTTATTGAATGGGCATATAAAAAGCAGTAGGAATACTGCGGTTTTATAGATAGAGGGGCAATGCTCCTATTACACCAATGGAGGTTTTTATCATGGCAGAATTGAAATTTGAGATCACAGAGCGTATAGGCGTACTTTCAGAGAACGCAAAGGGCTGGACAAAGGAGCTTAACAAGGTTTCTTGGAACGAGAGAGAGCCTAAGTATGATCTGAGAGAATGGAATCCAGACCACAGCAGAATGGGCAAGGGTATCACTCTCACTAACGAGGAAGTGGAAACTCTTAAGGCTATTCTCAACGGCGAGGAGATCGAGGACGATATCGACGAGGCTGATATTCTTTAAAAATCTGTAAATGTTCGGTAAACAGTTAAATGATAATCGAATGTTAATCACAAGTTTAAAATTGTTTGCTATAATTTCCGAGAACAGTAATTAAAAAAGGCAGTTTCATGCTATATTTTATGTATGGCGGCTGTCTGTAACTTGCACATAAAAGGCGTTTCGTATCATGGTTTCCATGCAAGCACGGGACGCTTTGAGCGTATAAGGCAAGTAAAATATCTTTATCCGGAGGTAATTTTTGTTTTATGGAACAGCATGGCATTAGCAAGCTTGACCTCAAGAGGCGCAACCGTATGCAGGTCCTCAAGATACTCAAGCAGAGAGGCCCTACTTCCCGTATCGACATTGCGGGAACTTTGGAGCTTACAAGAGCCGCTGTCACGATCATAACTAATGAGATGATCGAGCAGGGGATAATACAGGAAATAGGCGAGTACAAGCACGTTACGGAGAAAGCTCCGAGGGGCAGAAAGAAAATACTTATCGACATAAACCACCACTACAAGTTCGTTATAGGCGTAACTGTAGAGGAGGATATCGTAAGCGTTGGACTGTCAACATTGGCAGGCGCAGTGCTTGACAAGAGAAATTTGGCTATCAACGAAAAGACGGATTACAGCACTATTTTTGACTTTACAGAGAAGTCTATAAACGAGGTGCTTGGTGACAACTGTCTTGACAAGAGTTCTATCCTTGGCATTGGTTTCGGTATTTTCCCGACTATGTATTCAAGGCTGGGTATCGATGTTGACGACGGCGAGCCTGACTACACAAAGCTCAAGGCTGCAATAAGAGAGAAAACTGAGCTGCCGCTTGTATTCGACAACTCTGTAAAGGGTACGGCTATGGCTAATATTGACTTCCTTAAGACAAAGGATATCAACAGGCACAATATAGCCTTTTTGCAGTACGGCAACACTATGCACTTTGTTGTGACAAATCTTAACGATCCTATCGTTTCTTATGATAACAGAACTAACTTCGTGGATAAGATGATAATAAATCCATTCTCTGAGAGGACTTGTCCATGCGGAAGAAGAGGCTGTGTTGAGAGCGAGCTTACTCCGTCGGCAACTTTGTCAAAGCTAAAGGAAGTATTTTCTGCTGAAAAGACGCCTTTCCTTTATGAAGCCGCAAGAGGAAACTTTGAGAGCGTTACAAACGAAATGATAACAATGGCATACGAGAAAGACGACAAGGCTGTAAAGGAGATACTTGACAACGAGCTTATGCTGTTGGCAGTGCTTCTTAACAATCTGTATTTCTCTACCAATCCGCAGAAGATAGTGCTTCATCAGTTCAGATTCCAGAACGAAAAGGCGTTCCAGAGATTAAAGGACGCAGTGACGGAGATAGGCGGTGCGCTTGTTTCGAGCAAGATAGAGCTTTCTATCATAGAGGACAAGCACAGATTCTTGTCAGGCTGTGCGCTTGCAATAAGAGAATTGTTCTTTAACAGGGGCGGTTTTGATACATCTTCTAATAATTAAGCTAATTAAGCACATTTGAGCAGGGCATTTGCCCTGCTGAGACTGTCGAAAAACACCCATAACGGGCGAACGCTGTTCGCCCCTACATATAAACAGCGTAT
>CALEJX010000521.1 GCA_937898375.1 uncultured Ruminococcus sp. | reverse complement strand
AACGTTTCTCCCAACGCTCGAAGAGAATATCATATTTGTCCTTTTCTGCGCCTGCTCTATTGGCAGATACCTGCGGAGCAGTGTCTGGCAGATAATCCAGCTTCACGTTATCAATATCGATACTGTTAATGCTGCTTGAAGTTGCTGCAGGCGTCCAATGTGCTTTCAAGGTAATATCCTTGGTGACATTGGTGTCAAAGGTATACTTTGTGTCATTCAAATACCACCCAGCAAAATCATAGCCGTTCTTCTTCGGCTCATTTGGCTCTATTGCAGAAGTATTCAACACCTTTTGCTCTGACACTGCGCTTCCGCCGTCTGAATCAAATTTCACTGTGAACTCGTCAAAAGACCATGGAAATACACCGCAATCTTCAAAGGTACCACCGGTCATGGAGACCACAGCCGCATTGTTTTTGCCATATACTGCATTGCCGATGCCTCCCAAGTCTACCTTGCATCCCTAAATTGTGCCGCCGGTCATGGTGAAGCTCCCATTTTCGTATATATTCCCCGCACCGCCGTTATTGTATGCAGAACAGTTTTCGATCGTTCCGCCGTTCATCACGAAGAAGCTGCCCTGCTTGACAAATACAGCACCGCCGTCGTCTTCCGCTCTGCAGTTGCTTATCGTGCCATCGTTCATTGTAAATGTGCAGCCCATGCCTATATCCACAGCAGCGCCGTCATCACCTGCTTTGCAATCCTTAATAGTACCGCCGTTCATAATGAACTTACCATACTTAACCGGCGTTTCCGTTACACCAGTGTTGGATACATCCACTGCGCCGCCGTCTCCGTCGGCATCTGTGCAGTTCACGATACTGCCGCTTTCCAGAGTAAGCGTGCCGCCCTTGACTTCAAATCCGCAGTTTTTGTTCTGTCCGTCGATCTTGCCGCCGTTTCCGCTGTCCTTTACTGTTAGGCTTCCGCTGCTGCGCACCCGAATTATATTCTCATCTGTCAAACTGCAGCTCAGGGTATATCCGTTGAGATCAAGAGCCACAGTGCGCTCTACGTCTAGTTCCCAAGTGGTCTCAATGTTTCCGCCTAACTTGATCTCTGCGTATTCCGTGTTTTCCAATGCCGACTTCAGTTCCGTTTCATTGCTGACTGTAGAATCTTCGGCGAATGTCAACATAGACATTTGTGGCGCTGCCAAACATAGGGTAAGGATAAAAGCTGTTATTTTTCCTTGCAGCGATCGTTTTTTCATAATATACATCTCCTTTTGTTTGGGTTTGTAGATCCCATATTGATACTATATTTTATTATGCTTGCTAGTCTGTGGGCATACCTCCATTCCGTTGTATTTTCCCTATTGCGATATTCTTTATAACATTATAACAGATCTATGAATAAATTTGTGGCTTATTTCATAATAGCCATATGCCAATTTTGAAATTTTACAATTGGTGGATATTTCTTATGAGTTGCTAGGGTATAAGTGATGGATCGATACAGCAATAAAAGCGGACGCTTCATGCGAAACGCCCGCTTTTTGTCAGCTTAAACTATTATTATTTGTTTTTGCGTGACTTTCTGCCTGCGACTACAAGTCCGCCGCCTGCGATAAGGATAGCAAAGGCGATACCGCCAACATTATTGCCTGTGTTAGGATTTGTGCTTCCTGCGTTGTTCTTGGCAGGTGTCTTGCTGTCGGTCGCTTTGCTGTCAGTATTCTTGCTGTCTGTGCCTGTTTTGCTGTTGTTTGAATTTGTGTCTTTGCTGTCTGAATCTGTGTTGCTGCTGTTAGAACTTGCGTCAGTTGCCTTTGGTGTCATAGTTAGATCGGTGAGAACCCACATAGACATAGTGGTACCATCGGAGAAATCAGGCGTAT
>CALEJX010000520.1 GCA_937898375.1 uncultured Ruminococcus sp. | reverse complement strand
CTCACCTTGATACGGTCATAAGAAATCCTAGAAATACTATCAAAGAAGTGGAAGAGGTCGTGCCTATCGCTATGTCAAGGAAGATAACGGTAGAGTCCATAAAGCATTTGGGACAGCACACCGACCTTATTCAGGATATCGATAAAAAGACGGGAAAGATAACTCCGTCAAAAATTTTGAACATACACAAAGAGGAAACTCTCGATACATATGAAAACAGATTTGTAAACACCCTTATCGACAGGTTCTACATTTTTATAAATATTAGATACAATAAGCTTGCCCAGACCGCAGAGGCGCAGGAGGCTTATTCTTTTAATTATGATACCACGGCGGACAGCGGCGACGGAAGAAAGGTCAATATCAGCTTTAAGATAGAAACTATCGACAGCCTTGGAAGCGGTGGAAGCAAGGATACCGATGTTTGGGCAAGGCTCGAAAAGGTCAAAAAGGCTATCGAGGGCTATAAAGGCTCGGTGTTTTGCACTACTCTTGGCAACGCTTTTATCAGACCGCCTGTTATGAGGACTAACGCTATCACCAAAAATGTGGATCTTATGGCGTGTCTTACGCTTTGGCAGTTTATCGAAAGCTACGATAAGGCAGGCTACGAGGTCAATGTTTCTGATACGGCGCAAAGACCTGATGATTCCTACATCGAGGATATATACGGTCTGACCGCAATTAACTATATGCTTTTCCGCTCTTATACCCATGGGGCTGATAAGCCTGAGGAGCTTAAAACTATCCAAAGCAAGCCCCTTGCGCCGAAGGTTGTAAGACGTTTTGATAAGCAGACAGCTGATGAGTATGATGTTGTGGTGGGCGAGGGTGAACGTGATAATACAAGAAAGACAGATATCGGTATGTCTGCCGAGGAGGCGGGAAGCCTTGCGGCAGAACTTAACCGCATAGTTGAAATAGAAAAGCAGTTTCTCAAAGACGAGGAGGAGCGCAAAAAAGCTGAAGAACTTGCGGCTGCCGAAGCTGAAAGACAGCGTGCCGAGCAGGAGAAGCTGGAGCGCCAGCGGCGTGAGGAAGAAGAACGCATCAGGCTGGAGCATGAAGAAGCTGAACGCAGACGGCTTGAACTTATCCAGAAGCAGCAGGCGGAGCAGGCTGCCAAAGAACAGGCAGAGCGTGAAGAACGTGAATGCCGTGAAAAAGAAGAAGAGATCAAGCAGGCGGCAAGACGTAAAAAGCAAATGGAAGAGCGTATGCGCCGTGAAGAGGAGCAGCGTGCCCGTGAGGAAAGAGCAAGGATCCGTGAGGAGAAAAAGCTTGTCCGCAGCAGCCTTGGGTCTGCAATGGGTCAGCAGGTCAGCGAGAATGACGAAAATGCGCCTGAAAGATTTGTTTCAGAGTATGAGTCACCAGAGGTGGCGGCACAAAAGGCAAAAGAAGCTCAGCAGCAACGTGAGCAGGAGCGCCGTGAGCGTGAACGTGCAGAGCGGCTCAAGGCTGAGCGTGAAAGTTTTGAAAATAAAGATGTCCACGAGATATTCAAGGAGTATTCCAAAAATCCATACTACATGGCAAAACGTGGCATAACATATGTGCTTGCTTATGCTTTCGGCATTATACCTGTGGTGACGGATAATCCTGACTATATCAAAATGCTCAAGGTCAAGAAAGAAAAAGAGCAGGCTGAGGCGGAGAAAAAACGTGCAGAGCGTGAAATGGAGAACATCTACGAGAAATACGCTCCATATCTTAAATATGACATCAAGAGACATATCAAGAACAGGCAGTTCAAAAAGAGAAGGCGTCTTGAACGAAAGAACAGACCGTCAAAGCCGTATGTTA
>CALEJX010000519.1 GCA_937898375.1 uncultured Ruminococcus sp. | reverse complement strand
GATATGCCAATGACAGAAATGGCAAAGGATCCGGAATTCCCTAAAAAATGGATGTATGGCATGGCACTGATGTTAAAAAAAGGACTGCATTTGCATAATATTCATCATCTCGACCGCTCTTTGGACGAGATGATGTTGGGACTTGAAAGCTGGATACCAATGTACATGACAGGACAGATAGCACCTTACTATCTGAAAAATGTGCAAAATAACGTTTTTATGCATTTGCTGAAAGTATCGGGAGCGGTGGCACTTTCAGGAGAAGCTGTGGCAGGCTTTCACACCGAGGGCAAATACTATCTTACAAAGTCAAAAAAAGAGCTTGAATATTACAGAAAGCGTGCCAACGACCTGCTTTCAAATGCCTGCCCACTTATGGAGATATACCGCAGTGACAGGAAAAAAGACTTTAACGATTTTCTCACTGCCGACTCTCGCAGGCGTGGCAGGCGCAGGAGCATTTTGTCGGCTCTGCCTGTTTATACTATGGATAATGATCTGCTTCATAGTATACTTGACAGAAACGGCATTGACGAACTCAGGAGCAAGGAGATAACAGCTTATGTCAGTGAGCGTAAAAAGCGTATTGAGAGCATACTGGAAAGCATGACCATAGAGGACGAGATATGCTGTCTTTCCCGTGAGGAATTTGAGACACGTCCCCATGCCCTTGACCTTTCAGGTGCGTTCTGGGAGGGGGATATCCTTTATAGCTATGATGATTACTCTGCTCACTTGAAAAGCACTGAACAGTATGCGCAGGGGCATGAAAACTACAGCATGAAAAAAACATTGTCGCAGGCGTTCTGCAATTTGCAGATACTCATTCATGAGGGGCAGTGGGCAATGATATCAAAGGGCAACGCTCCTGCCATACACTTTGTTATAAGACACCCAAAACTTCTGAGTGCGATCGAGAATTTTATTCCGCCGCTGACAGAAGACAAACAAATAGAAACAACACCACACGATCCCCTTGTGCGATGTTGACTAAAAAACGGACGCTTCCAACATGGAAACGTCCGTTGTTATGGGTAAAAGAAAAACTTTCGGTTACTTTTCATCGTCCTTTGCGGCAAATCTGTTGAAGATAACTGCAAATATCGCAAAGATAACATATCCGGCGGCAATGACAGTGAAAACATTCTTTGTCACTTCAACGCCTGTTGACGGATTTGTCTTTGAGCTGTCAGCCTGCGATGAAGCTTCGTCAACTATCTGCTGTATCTTTTCTGTTGCCTGTGATGATGTAAGAGCCTGTGAACTGTCGCTGTCGCTTACTGTAGTTGCAACAGCCGCACCGTCATTTGCTGACTGTCCAGCCGCTGTTGTGGTGGTGCTTTCAGGCTGTGAATTTTCGTCAGCCTTTGGTTCTTGGCTTGCTGTTGTAGTTGTAGTTGTAGTAGTTGTTGTGGTATCGTCAGCAGGATTTGTTTCTGCTGCTGTAGCCTTTGTAACGGCTGATGTGTCAACAGATTCCTTTGTTGGTGTGACCTCTACGGAAGCTACCTCAAAATCTGCGTTTGCCTTGAGGTAATAAAGCTGAACAAATACCTCGTCGCTCGTTCTTGCAGGGTCAAGGTCGGAGTATACCCACTGTGCAGTCTCGCCGCCTGTGAGCTTTGCGCTCTGTGCCGACCAGCTTCCGTCCACCAGCGCACCGACTGCGCCGCTTGCGTTGCCCGTTGACTTTACGTTGACCTTTACGTTGTAATGCTGTGAATAGTCTGTTATGTAGTCAGAAAGCTTGAAGCCGAACTGAAGGGAAGTCTCGCTGTTGAAATCAGCGTCGCCCTGCTTATGCGTGAAAAGCGGCTCGGACTCAGGCTGTGCCGTTGTTGTGGTCGTTGTTGTGGTCGTAGTGGTCTGAGTTTCGCTCTTCGCTGTTGTTGTGGTAGTCTCAGCAGGCTTAGTTGTAGTTGTTGTAACGTCCTCTGACTTAGCTGTAGTTGTGGTTGTCGCCTCCGACTTTGTTGTAGTCTTAGCTGTAGTAGTTGTTGTAGTAGTGGCTGACTTTGATGTAGTCGCAGTAGTTTCAGCCTTTGAAGCCGTGGTAGTCGTTGTGACAGGAGTTGTTGTAACTTCCTCGCCTGCGCTGACAGTGAGCGGTGAGCCGCTTGTAGGCGCTGAGTATGAAACTGACTTGTAGCCGCCGTCAGCTTCCGCTACCATTGTTTCTACCTCAACCCAGTAGTTTATCTTGCCTGTTACGCCGTCCTTTACCTTGAACGTTGCAAGGGCAAGGTCTGTGCTGTCTTTTATGTTAGAGCCTGTGAGGTTTGCACCCACTATTTTTATAGTGCCTGATGAAGCAACGTAGTTTGTTATAACAGAGAACTTGCTTCCCACGTTGTATGTACTCTCGCTCTCCGCATCTGTCGGCACATATACTGTTACCTTTGAAGGGTCATAATGCAGGTCTATTGTGAAGCCTGCAACGCCTGTTTTGTCAGGCTCAAGGCTCGCTTTCACGTTTATGCTGTCACCAGCCTGTGCAAAATTCTTGTCGCTTGTGAGCTTTATCTCGTTTCCGCCTGATGCACTAGCCGCTGTGGAAACAATGCTCGTGAGCATAAGAAACGCTGTTGCCGCCGACAGCGCTATCTTGTTTATTTTTAGTTTTTTCATTTGATACCTCCACTGCAAAATCGTGTTTTTCTGTCAGTATTTTGCTCTTGATTAATTTTGTTTACTATTGTTTTGTCTTTGATTTGTAATTTTTCATTCTTAAATATTACAAACTCTGTTACCTTTGTCATAAAAGGATTATAGCATAGTATAAACAGACACGTCAATAGTCAAAACGGCGAAAATAAGCGCA
>CALEJX010000518.1 GCA_937898375.1 uncultured Ruminococcus sp. | reverse complement strand
GACCATATGTGGAATGACCCAGATAATGATGAATACGAATCTATGCCGCTATATCAATGCTATGTTTATGTTATGAAATAAGCCGACAATATCCGACTTGAATATTTTATGCGTCTGTGATATAATATAGGCAACACAAAACGCAAAAACAAATTACAAAAAAAGAGGATATTTATGAATAATCAGACTAATAACGAGAATTTATCTCAAAGCACTAATGATCAGCCTGACGAATACAGCGCTTATCGTGATGAAGAATACGAAAAAATGCGCATTGAAATGGAAAAGCGCCGAGCCGAAAGGCGTGCAAGAGAACACAGGCGTGTCATGAAAAACCGTATCATTGCCATAGTTATTCTTTTGGTAATAATATTTGTCATAGCAAAAGCCTGCGGAGGAAAGTCAGACAGCACACCTGCCGCCGACTCATCGTCACAGACCGAAAGCACAAAGCAGGCTGAGGCTAAGACCACCACAAAAAAGAAAAGCTCCGACACCAGCAAGGCAGAAGAAACAAAGCATAAAATAGAGCAATCAAACGGCATGACCTTTGTTGACGGCATTCTTATCGTAAACAAGACCTACTCCCTGCCCTCAGATTATGCGCCTGGCGTAAGCACAGTTGCACAGAACGCCTTTGACGAAATGGCAGCGGCGGCGGCTCAGGACGGCATAACGCTTTTTGTAAATTCAAGCTATCGTTCATATCAGGATCAGGAGTATCTTTACAACTCCTATGCCGCAGAGCGTGGCACAGAAGCCGCAGACGAGGTATCTTCCCGCCCTGGACACTCAGAACATCAGACGGGGCTGACCTTTGACGTGAATACCACCGAGAACAGCTTTGCAGGCACTCCCGAAGCCAACTGGCTGGCTGAACACTGTGCAGAGTACGGCTTCATTATCCGCTACCCTGACGGCAAAGAGGACAAAACAGGCTATATGTACGAGCCGTGGCATATTCGCTATCTTGGCAAGGAAAAAGCCGAAGCGGTCACAAAGAGCGGACTTTGCCTTGAAGAATATCTTGGCATCACTTCTGATTACAAATACGCCGAAGATCAAAACTGTTCAAGCCTGAACGCTTCCGATACCCAATCAAATCAGGCGAACGGCTACACAGACAACTATTATCAAGACAACACAAATTACGATTATCAATACTGATACAAATACAAAGCGGACAGCCACAAGCGAGTGGTTGTCCGCTTTTACTTTGTTATACGGGACGTCGAGGACGCCGTCCCCTACAGCCAAATATCCGTTACTTATTTTCTGAGCTTTCTGCACTGTCAGAACTTTCTAAACTGCTGTCATCATAGTGAACAGGCTCAGTTGTAAGACCCTTATCCCCTGCCGCTTCGGCTTTCTCGGTCATATCGTCAACTATCCTCTTGAAAACTGTGAATGCCTTATCATAATTTTCCTGCATAGTTTCCTTTGAGTCACCCAAGGTCTTAACAGGCGTTCTCATTGAAAGGTGGATATCATTCGGCATATTTTCAAAATTGAGCTCCTTAGCCATGACCTCCATGTTCCAGCTCATTCCCATATCGTCAACATACTTGTTGCCCGGAAACTCTTTTGGCAGATCAGGGGTCATTATAGACTTGAACTCCTCATCAGTGTTTGAGTCTGTTATAACAAGTATAGACTCGCCGCCCTGAAGCTGTGCCAAGAACTTTGTGCTGTTCACGTTCTGCTGCTGATAATCGTCGCTGTGAGAATTGAGCGGTATCATAATGACCTCAACATGAACATAGCCGTTGCCGTCAAGATCGTCTGTATACTTCTCAAAGAACTCCTCAAGCTCCTCCTGACGTGTTTCCAAGCCGTTGTTTGCGATCATAAGCACTGTCAGGTCAGCCTTTTCACGCCTTGCAGCGTCAATAAAAATAAACGCTGCCACCGCTACGATAAATATTGTAAAGATTATCCACACCTTGTTGTGATAAAAGAAATTCTGCACCTTTTCAAAGCCGCGAAGCTCTCTTATCTGATCGTGTTCTTCTTTTATGGTGGACTCGCTTTCGTTGATAACGCCGCTTTTGAGTTTCATAAGCTCGATACGTTCCTGAGCAAGCCTGCGTTCACGTTTCTTTTCTTCCTGACGTTCACGTTCACGTCTTTCGGCTTCCGCCTGCTCTAAAGCCTGCCTTTCACGCTCCTCAGCCTCACACCTTTGCTGAGCCAGCGTGCGCTCATACTCTGCGTCATCAGCGTCCTCCAATAGACCCTGACCCTCCAAACTTTTGTCGAGCTTTGATATATTAATATCCTTTTCGTATTTTTTTGACATATCACTGCCGTCCTTTGCAAGATATTTTATACTGTATCAGTATAAACCAATAATATTAACTCCGTATTAACAAAAAAGAGACAGAATTTTCGTGAAAAATGTCTATATACAAATAAAGATAAATTGTGTATAATATACATAAATCAAATAAATTAAGCTATGCTTATAACAATTTGACAAAAAAAGGAGAAAATGCAATGCTTGAAAAAGTTATACAGAAAAGCAAAGAAAAATCAGAGATATCCGAACAGCTAAAAAACCTGAGAGAACAGCTCACCCTGCTTGAAAACAAGATAAAGATCGCAGGTGTGCCTGTGATAATCACATTTGACGGCTGGGCAGCCGCAGGAAAAGGCTCGATGATAGCAAAACTCATACGCTCACTTGACCCACGTTTTTACAAGGTTGTGTCATATCGTGCGCCAAACGAGCAGGAAAAGCGTATGCCATGGCTGTGGCGTTATTGGCAAAGCCTGCCGAAAAAGGGGGAGTTCCTTATTCTCGACCGAAGCTGGTATCGTGACACTGTGAACGCCTGTATGTACGGCGAAATAGACAAAGACACAAGAGACAAAAGGCTTAAAGATATCTGCACATTTGAAAGACAACTCACTGACGACGGCTATGTTATCGTGAAAATTTTCCTGCATATTACTGAGGACGAGCAGAAAAAGCGTATCGAAAAGCTGGAGGACTCCTCTGTTACAAGCTGGCGTGTGGAAAGCCACGATATAAAGAACATGGAAAAATACGATAAGTTTTTCCGCAAGTATGACAAAATGCTTGAAAGCACAAACACAGCGTTTGCTCCGTGGACTTGCGTTGGCGCAAATGAACGTGCCGCCGCTGAACTTGAAGTGCTGACAGCGGTCACAAAAGCAGTGAACGCCGCAGTTTCTGCTAAGGAGAAGGCTGAACACTACATTCCCGAGCCGCAGTTCGACACCTGCGGATACAATTATCCTGAGTATAAGACTATGGAAATGCCTGCCCTTGCAGAAGTTGATATGGACAAATCCCTTGACGTAGTGGAATACGAGAAAAAGCTAAAAAAATATCAGGACAAGCTTTTCAAACTGCAAAATCTTTGCTATCAGAAGAAGATACCTGTTATAATATGCTATGAGGGCTGGGACGCAGCAGGAAAAGGCGGCAACATCAAGCGCCTTGTGGCTGCCTTTGACCCGAGAGGCTATGAAGTTCACCCTACCGCCGCACCTGAGCCGTCAGAGCTTGCAAGGCACTATCTGTGGCGTTTTTGGACACGCCTTGAAAAAGACGGTCACTTCACTATCTTTGACCGCACATGGTATGGCAGAGTAATGGTCGAGCCTATCGAAAAGCTCACCCCTGAAGAGCGTGTGAACATGGCTTATCGTGAGATAAACGAGTTTGAAAGTCAGCTTCACGATTGGGGCGCAGAGATAATAAAGTTCTGGGTGAATATCGACAAGGACGAACAGCTGCGCCGATTTAACGAGCGTGAGAACACACCTGAGAAACGTTGGAAGATAACCGACGAGGATTGGCGCAACCGTGAAAAGTGGGATACCTATGAGAAATATGTTGACCGCATGACAAAGCTAACCTCAACTGATATCGCACCATGGACCATACTTGAGGGCAACGATAAAAAATACGCCCGCATAAAGGCGCTGAAAACTATCGTAAAACGCCTTGAAAAGCGTTTGGAAAAAGAAGATAAGTAGAAAAAAAGCGGCGAAGCGCAATGCTCCGCCGCCTTTTATTTGCCGTCAGATCAGCATCCGCAGCCGCCGCAGCCATTGTCGCAGCCACAGCCGCCGCAGCCGTTTCCACAGCCACCGCAACCGCCGCAACCACAGCAGCAGAATATGAGAATAAGGATAATGATCCACCAGCAACCGCCAAATCCACAACCGTTCATAAATGAAATCTCCTTTTTTTGTTAAGATTTATAAAGCTGAAGCTTTGCTCCGTTGCTTTATAGTACAGTTTATGACGCCGCAGAAAATGTGTTACAAAAAAATCTGCAAGCAGGATTTGTCCTGTGCATAAGAATATAAAAGCGGTAAAAATGTGAGAATAACAAGACGCAAAACTGTCAAGAATGTAGCTAAGGCAATGACCTTAAACATTTTAAGGGGTGAATTTTATGAACGAACAGTTTTTTGATAGCGACAGCTTTACACCGAGAGCAAGAGAGCTTGTGAAAAACGCCGTCACTCTGGCAGGAAGCTGGGGGCATACTTATATCGGCACTGAGCATATCCTGCTCTCAGCCGCCTATGAGGAGGACTCCACAGCCTGCGCAGTGCTTCTGCGCCACGAGGTCACGGCTCAGAGGATAGAGGAGCAGATAGAATACATCATCGGCAGGGGCACGCCATGCCGCCTTACTAAAAATGACATCACGCCAAATGCCTCGGCTGTTATAAAAGGCGCACAGCGGCTTTGCGAAAGCATGGGAGGCGGTATCGCCGGAACAGAGTACATTCTTGCTATGATACTACGCCGCAGTGATTGCTGTGCCTTTGAGATATTGCAGCAGCTAGGCGTGAACTGCAACAAGATGTATAACGACTGCGCACTGTCAGGCAACGAGCCTAATATTTTCTCAGACAGAAATTATCCCAAGCTAAAGACCCTTGAACGCTACGGCAGGGAGCTTACACGCAAAAGCGAGTGCGAAAAGTTCGACCCCTGCATAGGCAGAGAAGCCGAAACCGAACGCATTATGGAGATACTCTGCCGCCGCACAAAGAACAATCCCTGTCTTGTGGGTGAAGCAGGAGTGGGAAAAACTGCCATTGTGGAGGGGCTTGCAAAAAAGATAATGCTTGGCGAAGTTCCGCCTGCGCTGTCCTCAAAGCGTATTTTCTCCCTTGATATGACTACCCTCCTTGCAGGTGCGAAATATCGTGGCGACTTTGAGGAGCGCCTGAAAAGCTGTATGGATGAAGCCGCAAAGACTGGAAATGTGATACTTTTTATTGACGAGCTTCACAACATAATGGGCGCAGGAGCGGCAGAGGGTGCAATAGACGCCGCAAATATCCTTAAACCACAGCTTGCAAGGGGCGGTCTACAGCTCATAGGCGCAACGACCTTTGAGGAATACCGCAAAAATATCGAAAAAGACTCCGCAATGGAGCGGCGCTTTCAGAAAGTGAAAATAGATGAGCCTACCCAAAGCCAGACCTGCCGTATACTCACCGGCCTTACTGACAAATATGAACAGCACCACAGCGTTGACATCTCCTCTGACCTTATCCCATATGCAGTGAAGCTTGCCGCACGATATGTCACAGACAGATTTTTCCCTGACAAGGCTATAGATATCCTTGACGAAGCCTGCGCCTGTGCGGTCATAGAGCAAAGCGGAAACAATTCGGGAGAAAAAATATCAGACGCTTTCAACGATTATGTGAAAGGCAAGCTCACCCGTGACGAATATCTCACCGCCATAACAGAGTGCCGCCCAAAGCGCATACCACTTGAAAAAAGGCATATCGACAGCGTTATTTCATCGCTCACAGGCATAAACTGCGCCGATATCGGGCAGGACGAAGCCGCAAGGCTCACAGGGCTTGAAGATAAGCTAAGCGAAAGCATTGTAGGTCAGCAGGCGGCTATAAAGTCGCTCTGCTCTGCCGTTCGCCGCTGTCGGGCAGGACTTAAAGGCAGCGACCGCCCTGTGGGAAGTTTTGTTTTCCTAGGGCCTACAGGCGTGGGCAAAAGCCAGCTTGCCAAAGATCTTGCTAAAGCGCTTTTCGGCAGAGATGACGCCATTGTAAAGCTCGATATGTCGGAATATATGGAACGTCACAGCGTTTCAAAGCTCATAGGCTCGCCCCCTGGATATGTGGGCTTTGACGAGGGCGGCAGGCTCACCGAACAGATACGCCGCAAACCATACTGCGTGCTTCTTCTTGACGAGATAGAAAAGGCTCACCCTGACATCTACAATCTGCTTTTGCAGATACTAGAGGACGGCTGTCTTACCGACTCCACAGGCAGGACAGTTTCATTCTCAAACGTCCTTATAATAATGACCTCGAATATCGGCGTAAAAAAACTGGCCGAAACTAAGACCGTGGGCTTTTCAAACAACAAATCAGACGGTGAAGCCAAGAAAAAAGCCATGCTCGG
>CALEJX010000517.1 GCA_937898375.1 uncultured Ruminococcus sp. | reverse complement strand
CATACCATTTTAATACGGATTAGTCAAGTGAAATATCTGGTTTTAAGAAACAAAATGCACTTTATTGTCATTTTTCAATACAGCCGCCCCACTGCCGCACCCATTTTAGTAAAAAAAGCACAAAGCGCACAGCCGTAAAAGCCGTGCGCTTTGCATACAAAAGCCTGCTTTATGAAGCCTGATCGAACTGACTGTTATAAAGCTCGGCGTAAAAGCCGCCCTTTGCCATAAGCGTTTCATGGTTTCCGCTTTCGATAACGTCGCCGTCACGCATAACAAGTATCAGGTCTGCGTTTTTGATAGTTGAAAGTCTGTGTGCGATAACAAAGCTCGTTCTGCCCTTTGTTAGCTTATCCATTGCTCTTTGAATAAGAAGCTCTGTTCTCGTATCAACAGAAGATGTTGCTTCATCGAGTATGAGCATAGGCGCATTCTGCAGCATCGCCCTTGCGATAGTGAGAAGCTGTTTCTGTCCTGCGGATATTGCCACGCTTTCAGAAAGCACAGTATCAAAGCCCTCAGGAAGTGTATGAACGAACTTATCCAAACCACAGGCTTTGCACACTCTTTCAAGTGACTCGTCGCTTATGCCCTCCATGTTGTAAACAAGGTTTTCCCTTACAGTGACCTCAAAGAGCCATGTGTCCTGCAAGACCATACTGAACATATTGTGTACAGTTTCACGGCTTAGCTGTGAGATAGGCGTGCCGTCTATGGAGATACTTCCGCTGTTTATCTCGAAAAATCTCATAAGCAGATTTACCATTGTGGTCTTGCCTGCACCGGTAGGTCCGACGATAGCCACCTTCTGACCTGCCTTTACCTCTGCGGAGAAGTTCTTTATTATCACCTTGTCTGGGGTATCAGGATAGCTGAAACGAACATTCTCAAAGCTTACGTTGCCCTTTACCTCAGGCATTTCACTGCTCTTGTCGCTCTCGTCTGAAAGCTCCTCGCTTTCGATAAAGTCAAATATTCTCTGAGCAGAAGCAGAAGCTGTCTGCATATTTGTCATGCCCTGAGCTATCTGACCAAGAGGAGAGGTGAAAAGTCTTACATAAAGAATGAATGATATTATAACGCCGATTGTGATAGTGCCGTTAAGTGCAAGCACCGAGCCGAAAACGCACACCGCAACGTATGCAAGGTTTCCGATAACGTTCATAAGAGGCTGCATGATGCCTGAAAGAAACTGTGACTTCCAGTTTGCGTTGTATACGGCATCGTTAAGTCCGCCGAAATGCTTCTTTACATTGTCTGCTCCACGGGATATCCTTACTACCTCGTGACCTGAATACATCTCCTCAACATAGCCGTTGAGCTTGCCCAAGCTTTCCTGCCTGTCAAGGAAAAATCTCTGTGATCTTGACATTATGAAAACTATCAGGAAAAGTCCCAAAAACGTTATAAGCAGTGATACAAGCGCAAGATGCCATTCTGTAACGAACATCATTATAAGACAGCCAACAAACTGAGCCGCCGCACTGATTATGGTAGGCAAGCTGTTTGTAAGGCCCAGCTGTAAAGTTGATACATCATTTGTGATACGACTGAGGATATCGCCCTGCGAATGTGAATTGAAATATTTCTGCGGAACGCAGTTTATCTTTCTTGAAAGGTCGCTTCTCATTCTGTATGACATTTTCAGGGTGACTGTTGCCATAATATACTGCTGGATAAATGTAAACAGCGAACTGAGTATATACAAAGCCGCAAGGAAAATTCCTACTCTTGCAACGGCTTTAAGGTCAATGCCTGTCATAAGAC
>CALEJX010000516.1 GCA_937898375.1 uncultured Ruminococcus sp. | reverse complement strand
ACACCTATGGAAAAGCGCCATAACGAGATATGCAAGCTTACCCCTGTTCAGTGCGCTGTCGATGAGATACCTGACAAGAACTGGTATAAGGTGCTTTTCGCAGTTGAGCCTGAGCGCATGGACGAGCTTATAGACTATGTGGCAAAAAAAGGCTACACAGGCGTTGATTTTGTGCGTTCAAGTATCGAGTATTACGAGATACTTCCGCAGAATATATCAAAAGGCACAGCTCTTGAGGAGCTGAGAAAGGCTTGCGGCATGGAGGACTTTACTTTCGTGGCGGCAGGCGACTATAATAACGATATTGAACTTCTTCAAGCGGCAGATGCGGCGTATTGCCCGTCAAATGCGGCAGAGGAAGTCAAAAAGGTTGCGGATAAGGTCTTTGAGCAGTCCTGCGAGGAGGACTTTATCGCCGCAGTCATAGATGAAATTTTTGAAAAACTGAAGAAATAATATTTTTGGAGGTCAAAAGTATGGACGAAACATTAAAGAAACAGCTTGAGATCACAGCCTGCAAGGTTCGTCTTGGAATACTTGAGGGAGTATTCAATGCAAAGTCGGGTCATCCGGGCGGATCGCTCTCTATTGCAGATCTGCTCACATATCTCTATTTTGCCAAGATGAACGTATATCCTGACAAGCCTGATGAGCCTGAGAGAGACAGACTTGTGCTTTCAAAGGGTCACACAGCCCCAGCGCTTTATGCAACTCTCGCAGAAAAAGGCTTTTTCCCTAAGGAGGAGCTTAAGTCTCTCAGACATATCGGCGCAATGCTTCAGGGTCACCCTTGTATAACTATCCCTGGCGTAGATATGTCCTCTGGCTCACTTGGTCAGGGCATTTCCGTTGCCTGCGGTATGGCGCTTTCAGGCAAGCTCACAAGCGATACCTATAAGGTCTACACTATCCTCGGTGACGGCGAGATAGAAGAGGGTCAGGTGTGGGAGGCTGCAATGTTCGCCGCTCATTATAAGCTTGATAACCTCGTTGCTGTTGTGGATAATAACGGGCTTCAGATAGACGGAAAGATCGAGGACGTAATGTCACCATATCCTATCGTTGACAAGTTCGCCGCATTTGGCTGGCACGTTATCACAGCCGACGCTCACGATTTTGACTCCCTTGAAAAGGCATTCAACGAGGCAGAAACAGTCTGCGGTCAGCCTTGTGTTATCGTAATGAAGAGTATCAAGGGCAAGGGCGTTTCATTTATGGAGAACAACGTTTCATGGCATGGCTCAGCGCCAAACAAGGAGCAGTATGAGCAGGCTGTGGCAGAAATAAACGAACAGCTTAAAAGTCTGGAGGGTTAAGCAATGGCAGAATTGAAGAAGAAAGCTACAAGAGAAAGCTACGGCGAGGCTCTTGCAGAGCTTGGCGATAAGTACGAAAACCTCTATGTTTTTGACGCAGACCTTGCAGCTGCAACAAAAACAGGTATATTCAAAAAGAAATTCCCTGACAGATTTTTTGACTGCGGTATCGCCGAGTCAAATATGATGGGCGTCGCAGCTGGTATGGCTGCCACAGGCAAGATACCATTTGCGTCTACATTTGCAATGTTCGCCGCAGGCAGAGCATTCGAGCAGGTAAGAAACTCAATCGGCTATCCTCCCCTTAACGTAAAGATAGGAGCAAAACACGCAGGGATCTCC
>CALEJX010000515.1 GCA_937898375.1 uncultured Ruminococcus sp. | reverse complement strand
CTGTCATTTCCTTCATAGGCAATGCGTCTGCGTTTCTGTATTTATTATCAGACGAGGGGTTTTTCAAATGTGCATTTTCATTGAAGGCAATAGCTGCGTATCCCTGCAGTTCTATGAATTTTTTGTAGCTTGCCAATGTCATTATAGACAAACAAAGAGCCAAAACTAAAAGAGGCGTCAGAACCATTACAGCCACCGACGTCCTCTTATTTTTTTTCTGTTTGTTTGTGTCAGACGAGGAAGCTTTATCTTCTTTCCTGACCATATCTTAGCACTCTCTGTTCTTCTTAACAGCTACAGTAATGCCAAATGCACTAAGAGCAAGTGTGAGAATAGCAGCAACTTCAACAGCTGTCATGCTGTTTGCACCTGTATTGAGTGAACCGCTGCCTGTGTTTGTTCCAATATTTGTGTTGCCGTCTGAATCAACTACCTGAACGTTCCAATCCTTGCTTGGAAGCTCGTCTACCTTGATAGTAACGCCAAAATGCTTACCAGTAGCAACGCAAGCGTCAGCTATAGCTTTTCTGCTGTTTTCGCCCATTTCCTTGAATACCTGTCTCAGCTGATCGTTTGTAAGTGAAGCAAGATCAGTGCCTGCTCCGAAAAGTTTGTCAGCAACAGGCTGAACATACTTAGCACCGCAATCTGAAAGAGCCTTGATCATGTAATCATAGTCATCAGAACTGAACTTTGAAGCATGAGAATCAAGGTAATTCTTTAGCTCAGAAACGTGATTTGAAGGAACACCTGCTGACTTTGCAGCAGCCACAACATCAGCGGCAGATGAAGCGGCTGATGCACTTATAACCATTGTCGAAGCAATAATAAACGCTGTAACAGAAGCTGAAATCGATTTAAAGATCTTTTTCATAACATTTATCACCTTTCGTAATAATTTCTTATAGAGACATTATACACCATTTAAACTTAATTGTCAATATTTTTATTGGAATTTTTTTCAGAAAAAGCAAATTTTTTTACTACTCTTTTAAATTGTTTACAATTAAGATAAGACGTTCTTGCCAACTTTTAAAATGATAGTCTCATATTAATCACCTGATTATTTTTTGTAAAAATAAAAAATACAGAAAACAGGCGCTTTTTGTAAGATATGTCACTTGAAATAACAGGCAGAATATGTTATTATAAAAGTACGATACTGCTTTGTGAGGTGATATAATGATCGCTGTATGTATGGCTCTGATAGATGATGACGATGACAAAAAGGCCTTTGAGACCTTATATAATAGCTATAAAAACCTTATGATGCACGTTGCAAGGGAATATTTTGATAATGATCATGACGCCGAGGACGCTGTATCTGCGGCATTTTTGAATATCGCAAAAAGTTTTCATAAAGTTCATAAAATTATCTGTCCAAAAACGGCTGCTTATTACGTTAAAATAGTTAGGAACACATCAATGGATATAATAAGGAAAAAGAATGCCGAGTGTGATGATATGGAGCTTCTTGACAATATCCCTGACTCAAAGTTTGATGATTTTGCAGTGACCGAGCTTGTGGATTGTATCTCTCGTCTAAAGCCAGAGGATAGGGATATCCTGCATCTTTATTATGTTTACGGATATAATGTGAACGAGATCGCAAAAATGTATGGCTTAAAGGAAAATGCCGTATATAAACGCTTATGGAGGGCTAAGAATCGTCTTATGAACGAACTCAGGGAGGATGAGGATAAAGATGAGCAGTAATCTTGTAACGGCACTGCAAAGGTCATTGGATATGGAGTGCAACAGTATAAATGAATTAGAAGTTTCAGAGCATGAATTTTCCGCAGGTTTCGAGAAGAAAATGAAGAAACTGATACACAGACGTGAAAAACCATATTTTCAGTTCATATGTACAGCAGGCAGACGTGCGGCTTGCGTTGCAGGCGCACTTGTTGTGATATCTGCTTCCGCTTTCAGCGTAAAGGCTGTTCGTGAATCGGTATATGATTTTATCGAAAATAATTTCTCAGACCATCAGGTAGTCACTGTCAAGGATGATGAAGAAAGTCCGACAACTATAGAGAATGAGTATCAGATAACGAAGCTGCCTGAAGGTTTTAAGCAAACAGAGCATTATACTTCTGATGTAGGTATATATTCTGTTTACAGCTCACAGGACGATAATAAATTTATAGTATTTGAGCAGTTTACCAAGCAGACGTATAATGTATCATTTGATAATGAACATACAACTGTTGAAAATATCACTGATGACAATGGTCAGATCTACAGGGTTTATGATCATGGCAATGGTGAATGCACATTTGTTTGGGATAATGGCAAATATATCATGCAGATATCAGGCAATTTGAATAAAGACGAAATGCTTGATTTGTGCAGGTCAACAAAAATGAAATAAGATTGTCCAAATCGATCAAGTTAGTGCGTATAAATATATGAGGGTTGTAGTTTGACCCTCATATATTTTTTATTTTAGGAGGAATTTACCATGAAAAAGGTTCTCAGCATTCTTGTTGCTACCGCAATGATGTTTAGCTTCGGCGTATGCACCTATGCAGACGACACAGACACAAACTACAATGATCAGATCTCACCGCAGTACTCCTACACAGAAAGAATTTCAAGCACCATAAGCAAATCGGGTACTACATTGACTTGTACAAGCACAGTATCAGGTTTCAGCGGTATCACAAAAATAACTATTACGCAGGAGCTGCAGAAGAAAAACGGAACATCATGGCCATCGATCAACGGCAGGGGAACAACGGTATTCTCGTCCCGTGCATATTTTGTTCAGCCATATTCAAATGTTGCAAAAGGTACATACAGAGTTAAGACTATCGCAAAGGTTTACAAGGGATCAAACTATGAAACAGTAACGGCTTACAGTAATTCTGTCACAGTATAAGTTTAAAAAGTATACAGCACCGCTTTCATTGGTTTGGTGGGAGCGGTGCTGTTGTGTTTTTATGTTATATTTTCTTTAAGTCACATTATTTGTACTTGTAAACATTGACATGAACTTTTTGTATATGCTATAATGAATTTGTGAATATTTTATTATAAGATGGAGAATTTTTATAATGGGGAAAAATAAGCCAAATAGACTTAAGCTACTGAAAATATGGGAGATATTAAACGAGATGACCGATCCTGATCATCAAATGACGACGCAACAGCTTATAGATGAGCTTTCGATGTGTGGTATTTCAAGCGAACGGCGAACAGTTTATCGTGATATAGAAACACTAATTGATAACGGGTATGAAGTGTTCAAAGGACGTTCGTGGCATGATAGCACTTATTATGTTAAGCACCGTCGTTTCAACGTATCAGAGGTAAAAATAATCATGGACGCCATTCAAAGTGCAGCATTTATACCACAGGATAAGACTGAGATGTTGCTTGATAAGCTTGCGGAACTGAGTGGCAAATACAAGGCTCAGCTTCTTAAACGCAATGCTGTTCGTTTTTTGACTGTCAAGCATAGAAACGATGATATTTTTAGCAATATAGAAGTAGCTGAAACTGCAATTGAAAAGCATTTTAAGCTTACTTTTAGATATTTTCATCTCAATGAATATGGCGAGAAAATATATGCTCATAACAAAAAGATATACTGTGAAGAACCTCTTAGTCTTATATTTAATGACGGAAATTACTATCTGCTGTGTTATCGATCAGAACAAAAATATGAAAATAAAGTAAAAGCATTTAGAGTTGATAGGATAGAATCCCCTAAGATATCAGAGGTAGCCGTTAGTGCAGATGCTCTATGTCATTTGAAAAAGCTCAGTACATATAGGCTTCAATCTTTTAAGATGTATGGTGGCAAAATAAGGCGCGTTACTTTTATTTTTACACCTGATCTTGTTGAGGTGGTTTATGATAAATTTGGACATGATATAAGAATACGCAGAAACGGTAATGTATGTAAGACGACTGTCGATGTGCAGATAAGCCCAACATTGTGGGGGTGGATGTTACAATTTCCACGTAAAATGAAGATCTATGAGCCAGAAGATATAATAGAGCAGTATAACGAATGGGTAAGATCAGCACTTTGATAAAAATGCAATAAAAAAGCTCCCTGTCAAAAAACAAGGAGCTGAACACGACACTCGTGCTGAAGGCAAAATGCCAACGATTTGAAAAAATATTTTATTTGAACTTGTAGTGTAATTTTATAGGGTAGTAAATCCTATGACATTATATTAACACGAAAAAGGAGGTTTGTCAAGTGGTTGACGAAAAATTTTATATAGGACTTGATATTGGAACTGATTCAGTGGGCTGGGCTGTTACAAACAGTGAGTATAAGCTGAAGAAATATAAGAACAACCTTATGTGGGGTGTTCATCTTTTTGATGAAGCTGCACAATCTGCTGAAAGGAGAACATTCAGAATTGCCAGGAGACGACTTGACCGACGAAAGCAGAGAATAGAGCTTCTTCAAAGTCTTATGGCTGTTGCTATATGCACGAAAGATAAGAATTTCTTTAATAGGCTCAGGGAAAGCGCTCTTTTGCCAGAGGACGCTGATCACAGGACGAGCAACATATTCTTTGATGACTCTGATTATACAGATAAGGAGTATTTTAGACAATATCCTACAATACATCACCTTATATGTGAGCTTATGGAGAGTAAAGAGCCGCATGATGTAAGGCTTGTTTATCTTGCTTGTGCATATCTGCTTGCTCACAGAGGACATTTTCTGTTGCCGGTTGCAGAGGATAGCGTGAGCGAAATCACCGAGTTTGAGCCACTATATAAATGTTTTTACGAAGCTTTGCAAGAACTTTGTGATATTCTTCCATTTGATGAAAAGCCTGCCGATTTTGCAAAGATACTCAAAAGCCATAAATCTGTTTCTGCAAAGACAAAAGATTTTGAACAGCTCTTGTTTGGTGGTAAAGCCAAGGATAATGATAATGACAGGATAAGCTATTCAGCTCTTGTTAAAATACTCAGCGGCGGAACAGATAAGCTTTCAAAGCTTTTTGTCAAAGACGAATATACAGAGCTTGAAAAGGACTCTGTTTGCGTTAGAAACGCAGATTTTGACGATACACTGGAGATGCTCGAAGGACAGATAGACGAGCTTGATTTTGCTGTGCTTAAAAGTGTGAAAAGCCTTTACGATTGGTCATTACTTGTGGATATTCTCGAGGGTAAAACACTTATATCTGAGGCTAAAAAAGATAAGTATGATGAACATGGAAAAGACCTAAAAAAATTGAAAGATATTTTCAAAGCTTACCTTACAGCAGATGATTACAGAGAAATGTTCAAAGACGTAGGAACGAATGCTAACTATGTCAGCTATGTTTATAACGCTTCATCTAATAAGCCTAGACCTGATAAATATAAAAAATGTAATCAGGAGGATTTTTGCAAATTTACAAAGAAATACTTGGATAAGATAACACCAACTGATGAAGATAAACCAATTTTAGAAGAGTTGATAAAAAAGTGTGAGCTTAACACGCTCTGTCCAAAGCAGGTGACAACAGATAATCGAGTTATTCCTTATCAGATTTATTATATCGAACTGAAAAAGATACTTGATAATGCCTGTGAGTATCTTCCTTTTCTTAATGAATGTGATGAGTATGGTACTGTTTCAGAAAAAATACTTGATATAATGAAATTCCGTGTGCCTTATTATGTTGGTCCTTTAGTAAAGAATAAAACAAGCACCAATGCTTGGATAGTGAGAAAAGCAGGCAAGATCACTCCATGGAATTTTGAGGATATGGTAGACAAAGATAAAAGTGAAGAAGCATTTATTCGTCGTATGACTTGTAAATGTACATATGTTGCAGGTCAGGACGTTTTGCCGAAATATTCGCTGCTTTACTGCAAATTCAATGTTCTTAATGAGATAAACAATATAAAGCTCAATGGCGAGCCTATCTCTGTTCAGGCAAAGCAGGATATTTATACAGAGCTGTTTGAAAAGAGCAGTGCAAGAGTGACTAAAAAGAAGATAAAAGGTTGTCTTGTTTCTCATGGTTATGCTACTGTGGAAGATGATATAACAGGCATTGACGATATTGCAAAATCCTCTTTGAAATCTTATCATGACTTTAAAAGAATGTTGTCGCAGGGCATACTTAATGAACAACAAGCAGAGAAAATCATTGAACGAATTACTGTTACTACAGACACTAAGCGTTTAAAAAATTGGCTTAAGAGCGAGTTTTCGTCATTGTCAGACGAAGATATAAAGTATATCACAAGGCTTAAATACAAAGATTACGGCAGACTTTCACGCTTTTTTCTCGAAGAAGTCCTGCCTGTCAATACTCTGACAGGCGAGGCTGAGAGCGATAGGAATATCATAACTATGCTTTGGGAAACGAATGAAAATCTTATGCAGATTTTAAGCTCTAAGTATCGCTATGCAGAAAATATCGAGCATATGAACAGGCAATACTATGAGCTTCCTGAAAACTATAAGACTTTAAACGAACGTCTAAAAGATATGTATGTTCCTACAGCGGTGCGCCGTGCGGTAACAAGGACGTTTGATATAGTAAATGAACTGAAAAAGATACAAGGCAGAGATCCAGATAAGATATTCATAGAAATGGCGAGAGGTACAAGCGAAACGCCAAAGGGCAAGAGAACAAGTTCTCGTAAGGATCAAATACTTGAACATTGGCATGGCCTTGACGATAAGGATATAAATGAACTGAAAAAGTCAGGCATATGGGAACATCTTGATACCATTGATGACGGCAAGCTGAGGAGCGAAAAGTATTTTCTTTACTTTATGCAGCTTGGCAGGTGTATGTATACTGGAAAACCTATCCCATTTGAAGACGTAGAAAATGAGCACAAATGGAATATAGATCATATCTGGCCACAGGCTAAGG
>CALEJX010000514.1 GCA_937898375.1 uncultured Ruminococcus sp. | reverse complement strand
AAGTCTTGAATGAAGATAGAATACATCTCCAGGGTAAGCCTCACGTCCAGGAGAACGTTTCAGAAGCAAGCTCATTGCTCTGTATGCAACTGCGTGCTTTGAAAGGTCATCATATACTATAAGAACGTCCTTGCCCTTATCCATGAAATATTCAGCCATTGCCGTGCCTGCGTATGGGCATATGTACTGCAAAGGCGCAAGGTCGCTCGCCATAGCCGTTACAACTATGGTGTAATCCATAGCACCGTGTTTTTTAAGATCCTCAACGAACTTTGCAATTGTGGAAGCTTTCTGTCCGATAGCCACATATACGCATATCATATCCTTGCCCTTTTGGTTAAGAATGGTATCAAGAGCAATGGAAGTTTTACCTGTCTGACGGTCGCCGATGATAAGCTCACGCTGACCTCTGCCGATAGGGAACATGGAGTCGATAGAAAGAATACCTGTTTCCAGCGGAACTGTAACAGACTTTCTGTCGCAAACGCCTGCGGCTTCACGCTCGATAGGGTAATAATCGTCATACTCTATCTCGCCCATGCCATCGATAGGAGCGCCCAAAGCGTCAACAACTCTGCCCAGAAGCTTTTCGCCAACGCCGACGCCTGCCCTTTTCTTTGTTCTGACTACCTTTGAGCCTTCTGTAAGACCATGGTCAGAGCCAAGAAGAACGCAGCCGAGAGTTTTTCTCTCCACATTCTGAACTATTCCTTTAACGCCTGTTTCAAATTCAACAAGCTCACCGTACATTGCGTGATTAAGACCGTAAATATTTACGATACCGTCATTTATGGATATTATCCTGCCTGTTTCGTTGACCTGAGTTTTCGCCTCAAAGTCAGCTATCTCGCTTTTGAGCACCGAGATAATATCGCTTCTGCTTGAACCTGCCAAGCCGTTCACCTCCCTGATATCCTGTTCTGCAAAGCTTTTATCATACCCTGAACGCTCTTGTCATACTCGACCCCGTTCACCTCAAGACGATAGCCGCCTATGAGGGCTTCGTCAGTATTCACTTTAAGCAGAACATCGCTCACGCCGTATTTCTTTTTCAGCGTTTCTTTTATTTTATCCGTCTGTGCCTTTTCAGGCGGGCAGACGCAGTAAAGCTCAGCTTTAAGTATATTCTTGCTTTTGAGAACTTCCTCATCGTATGCGTCAAAAATGTCGCTTATCTTATCCATGTGGTTCCATTCGCACATGACTTTCAGAAAGTTTCTCATATCTTCAGGAAAAAGCCTGTCTATGACCCTCTCCTTTTCCTTTATTTCCACAGCAGGGCTTGCAAGAGCATCCTTAAGCTCGTCGCAGCTTTTAAAAAGCTCTCTTGAAGCCTTTACGCTCTCAGCCTTTGGGGAAAGCTCAAAAAGCACTCTGCCGCAGACTTCTTCGGGATAAAAGATCATTTGGCAGCACCTACCTCGGAGAGAAATTCATCAACAGTTTCTCTGTCGGAGTCGCCTCCCACATTTTTCTTAATGACCTTAGCAGCCGCCAGTATAGCAAGGTCTGCGATCTGGTATTTTGCGTCGTCCATAGCCTTTTCCTTTTCGTTTGCAATGGACTTTTCAGCTTCTTTCATTATCTTAGCAGACTCGGCTCTTGCATTTTCAAGCATAAGGTCGCATTCTCTGCCTGCCTGTGCCTTTGCCTTGTTTGTTATCTCCACAGCCTGACTGTGTGCGTCGGCTATCTCAGCTTCATAGTCAGCTTTCATTTTTTCAGCGTCTGCCTTAGCCTGTGCCGCACCGTCAAGGTCGCTTTGTATCTTTGCAGACCTTTCGTCCATCATTTTGCACACGGGCTTGAAAAGAAACTTTTTAAGGAGCAGATACAGTACCAGCAGATTTATTATTACCCATACCAAACTTATATCAAGACTTATCATAGCTATGCTCCTTTCATAAAGATGTTTTGTTTTATTACTTCAGGAAGAAGATGATAAGGATAGCTACGATAAGACCGTAAATAGCGGTCGCCTCTGCAAGTGCGCAGCCAAGAAGAAGCGAGCTTCTTATATCTTTCTTAGCCTCTGGCTGTCTTGCGATCGACTCTGTTGCCTTGCCTGTTGCAAGACCTATTCCGATACCTGCGCCTATTCCTGTAATAACGGCTACAGCCGCACCGATTGCTACTAACATGATATATACCTCCGTTTTTTACTCTTTTACTTTTCTACGCTTATTCTCTTACTTCAGGAAGAAGATGATAAGGATAGCTACGATAAGACCGTAGATAGCTGTTGCCTCTGCAAGTGCGCAGCCGAGAAGCAGTGAGCTTCTTATATCCTTCTTAGCCTCAGGCTGTCTTGCGATAGACTCTGTTGCTTTTCCTGTTGCGATACCTATTCCGATACCTGCGCCTATTCCTGTAATAACGGCTACTGCCGCACCAATTGCTACTAACATAGTTAATACCTCCGAATTTCTGTTATCTTAGTCGTCGTCCTCTATTGCTTCATTTATGAACAGGGACGTGAGGAACACGAAAACATATGCCTGAATGAAGCCGTCGAAAATATCAAAGTATGCCGAGAATGCCAGTGGTATCACTATCGGGCAAACGGCGTCGATAAGCTCCATGATGATATAAGACGCAAGCACGTTTCCGAAAAGTCGCATACAAAGCGACAGCGGTCTGATAACAAGCTCCATGACATTCAGCGGAGCGATTATCGCCACAGGTTTGGCAAAGCTTTTCAGCCAGCCCTTTGTTCCTTTTGCTCTTATTCCTGCAACCTCCACGAGCACAATGCTCATGATCGCAAGTCCTGCGGTAACATTCAGGTCTTTTGTAGGCGGTGTAAAGCCCAGCAGACCGATAATGTTCGCAAAGCCTATGTAGATAATGACAGTTGCAAGGAACGGAAAATACGCCATACCCTTTTCTCCAAGCTGTTCTCTGAAAAAATCTCTGAGAAAGCCTACGAATGATTCAAGCATCATCTGTTTCCTGTCAGGGATAAGCTTTAGGTTTCTTGTGAGAAGTATTGACGCTATCACAAGTATCGCCATTATTATCCATGTTACCACACAGGACACAGGAACGGGTATGCCTCCGAAAATCGGTATCCTGAAAGCCACTTTGTTTTGCATGGCTTCGGAAAGATTTTCGGAAATCCTCTCCAGCATTTTATCACCTCCAAAAAAATAAAATCAACAAGAATGCCAGCCTAATAAGGGTTAAATAAGGTCTGCGCCGTTCACCCCAAAAGCGGTCAAATGCAATCGTCATTGATTTTATCATGATAAACTATTTTTTGTATGTGCGTCCCCCTATAGGCGCACTTGTAAGACTTGATTTTTGTCTACGAATATATTATAATACAATCATAAGCATATGTCAAATAGATATTTTCTATTGTAAGCATACATATAACGTATGGATAGAAAGGAGAGAAACGGTTTATGAGAGAGATAAATTTTGAACATTACAAGATATTCTATTATGTGGCAAAGTTCCAAAACATAACAATGGCGGCAAACTATCTGTTTTTGTCACAGCCGAGCATAAGCCGAAGCGTAAAAAATCTTGAAGACGAGCTTGGGTGCAAGCTTTTTGTGCGTTCAAAAAAGGGCGTTGAGCTTACAACGGGTGGAGAAATGCTTTACAAGCACATATCCATAGCCTGCAAGCATATATTCTCAGCGGAGGAGGAACTTGCGCTCATAAGCGAGCGTGACAGGGCGATAGTAAGGCTTGGAGGAAGCGAAGTGGCATTGCAGAGCTTTCTTATTGACCGTATCGTAGAGTTCCACCGTGAGCACCCGAAGATACAGATAAAGATAGACAGTATGTCAACCCCTGATGCCATAGAAGCTTTGAGGGCAAATCTCATAGACGTGGCGGTAGTTACCTCGCCGTTTTCAGACAAAACGGGGCTTAACATAAATGTGATAAAGAAGCTTCAGGATATCGTTGCCGCAGGAAACGGCTTTTCCTATCTTAAAGACAAAGAGATATCCTTGCACGAGCTTGTGAAATATCCGCTTATTTGTCTTAAAAACACCACCACCACCCGAAACTATCTTGACCACATATTCAGGCAACACAACCTGCTTTTGCGACCTGACATAGAGCTTACGTCCATAAACTTTGTAATGCCAATGGTGAAGAACAATCTTGGCATAGGCTTCATGCAGTATGCGACCACAAAGGCTGAGATAGAAGCAGGGAACATTTTCAGGGTAAACATAAAAGAGCAGATACCGCCGAGGAGCATATGTGCGGTGACGGCTTCGCAGTATGAAACGCCTGAACCTGTTCAGCGGTTCATTGACAGCTTGCTTGAAAAGGAGAGCGTGAATACGTGAATATATAAAAGCAAGGGACGCCAGAAATGACGTCCCTTTTTGTGTATCGTATGTTTGTAGGGGCGACCTTAGGTCGCCCGTTTTTTTACTGCATTGTCCGTTTTTACGAAACTGTCCTCTTTTCGGCCGTTCGCCGCTTAAAGCTCCATTATATATTTTTCCGCAGAAGAAAGTGCGTTTGCACCGTCTGCCGCTGCTGTTATTACCTGCCTTAAAGGTGTTGTACGGACATCTCCTGCCACAAAAAGACCCTTTGCTGTTGTAACTCCGTCCTCTCCTGCTTTCACATATCCGCTTTCGTCAAGCTCGCAAACGCCCTCCAGTGCTTGTGTATTCGGCACGCTTCCTATAGCGCAGAAAACTCCGTCCACTGCAATGCTCTTTTCTTCGCCGTTTTGCGTATAGGTAACGCCCTCTGCGTTCTCACCCCCTGTTACCTCTTTTATAACAGCGCTCATAATAGGCACTATATTCTCGGTTTCCGCTACCTTTTTCTGTAAAGCTTTATTAGCTCTGAACTCGTCACGTCTATGGATAAGGTAAACAGTTTTTGCAAGCTTTGAAAGATAAAGTGCGTCGCCAAGTGCGGTATCTCCTCCGCCGACCACAGCCACAACTTTATCTTTGTAGAAGAAGCCGTCGCACACTGCGCAGTAGGAAATACGCTGTTTCTCTCCGCCTGCCACGCCAAGATGACGATATGAAGTGCCTGCGGTGTAAATAACAGTTTTTCCCTCTTTTACAGAGCCGTCCTTGAATGTGACTTTCCAGCCCTCGTTAGTTTTCTCAAAGCCCTCGGCCTCGCCCTCGTAGAACTCAGCCCCAAGAGTTTCAGCCTGCTCTCTGAATTTCTCTCCAAGATCATAGCCGTTTATGCCGTAAAGACCTGGATAGTTTTCAACTCTGTCTGTAACAGATATCTGACCTGTACCCATGTAGTCTTTTTCACAAACCAGCGCAGAAAGCATTGCTCTGCCTGCATATATCGCCGCAGTAAGCCCAGCAGGACCGCTGCCTATAATTATAACGTCATACATAAAAACACTTCCTTTATATTGTATATACTCAAATGCCCATTTTATCAAATTGGCGGCTGTCAAGTAGGGGTGAACAGTGTTCGCCCGTTTCTATCTCAAATGAGTATTAACGAACTGAGTACCTATTTATATAGTATATACTCTCTGTCATTAATTATAAAATGAAAACCGACTTTTGTCAATCAGATGTAATACATAGGCTCTGAAACGTTCTCTACTGACTCTTTGTTATAGAAGTCAACGAGCTGTCTGAGTGTTATGGACTCCGTGTAGCTTTTCAGCTTGTCCTCTAACCTCAGCCATATAAAATCGTCAAGCACCTGTGCAAATTCCGTGTTTTCGTCATTCACTACCGCAACATCGTTTCCAAGCACTGACGGGTCGAGAGCGTCGATTATCTCTTTAAGCGTTATCTTCTCAGGCTTTTTGCTGAGTATATATCCGCCCCTAGAGCCTTTTATGCCTTTTATGAGCCTTGCCTGCCTTAGAGAAGTAAGCACCTGCTCAAGATATTTTCCTGAAAGTCCACGTCTTTCTGCCACACTGTATACTGTCACTGTTTCGCCGTTTTCTGAGTTCATTGCAATGTCTGCAATGGCGATTATGCCACATTCTACTTTTGTTGAAATTTTCATTTTCGCACCTCCCTGAGCAAACAATTATTGTTACTCTAATGCTTTTCATACTTATCCTACTATTCATAGTAATCCTATCAACATAATATATTTTATACTTTTTTGAGCAAACTGTCAAGAGTTTTCATAAAAATAAGGGCATAATTTAAAAGAAATGTTAAATCTATAGTAATCCTATTGACTTTATATGATTTCTGTTGTATAATATCTACAGTAACAAAGACCACCGCCCCTTGACAGGCAGGCGGTGATAGCTATATAATAAGAAAACAGGGGGCGTTTCCTTTGAAATTCAATACAAAATTGCTCCATGGCGGATTTGAGCCTGAGAAAACAACAGGCTCAACGCTCACTCCGATATATCAGGTGAGTGCCTTTGCACAGGAGTCGGCTGAACAGCTTGAAAAAGTATTCAATAATAAAGCACCGGGATATGCTTACACAAGAATAAGCAACCCTACAGTGGCGGCTTTTGAGAACCGAATGAATACCCTTGAAAAAGGTATCGGCGCAGTGGCTTGTTCATCAGGCATGGCGGCTGTTACAATGTCGCTTCTGAACATTCTAGAAGCAGGCGACGAGATAATATGCGGCGCAGGACTTTTCGGCGGCACTATCGACCTTTTCGGCGACCTTGCGGCGTTCGGTATCAAGACCAAGTTCGTAAAGCACGTTACAAAAGAGGAGATAGCTCCTATTATAAATAGTAAGACCAAAGCGGTCTTTGCCGAGCTTATCGGTAACCCTAATCTTGAAATAGTTGATATAAAGTCGGTGGCTGACCTTGCCCATGAAAACGGTGCAGTGTTTATCCTTGACAGCACAACGGCTACGCCTTATCTTATAAATCCATTTGACTACGGTGCTGATATCGTGGTACACTCCACATCAAAGTATATAAACGGCGGCGGAAATTCCATAAGCGGCGTTATAATCGACAGCGGCAACTTCAAATGGGACTATGATAAGTTCAAGGGTCTGGCAGAATATAAGAAATTCGGAAAGTTTGCTTATGTTGCAAAGCTTAGAAACGGCATATGGAGAAACGTTGGCGGCTGTCTTGCTCCAATGAACGCATTCATGAACAGCGTTGGACTTGAAACACTGGGTCTTAGAATGGAGCGATGTTGTCACAACGCTTTGAAGCTTGCAGAGTTTTTTGAAAGCTGCGAGGGTATTGAAGTGAACTATCCTGCACTGAAAGCCAGCCCGTTCTATGAGCTTTGTCAGAAAGAACTCGGCGGCAAGGGCGGCGCTATACTCACCATAAGAGCAGGCTCAAAGGAAAGAGCGTTCAAGCTTATAAACGGCTTGAAGCTTGCAACAAATGCAACTAATATCGGAGATACAAGAACGCTTGTTATTCACGTCGCAAGTACGATCTACGCTCATAGCAATGAGGAGCAGAAGATAAACGCAGGCGTGTTTGGCGACACAATTAGAATAAGCGTCGGAATAGAGGACGCATCGGATCTGATCGAGGACTTTAAACAGTCCATAGAAAAACTTTAGGAGGAATTTACTATGGCAGTTGATTACGCAACACTTAAAAAGGGCGGCTTTATGCGCCAGAAGCAGAAGAATAATTTTTCACTTAGACTTAGAGTTGTGGGCGGAAACCTTACGGCAAAACAGCTTGCAACTATCGCAGAGGTGTCTGATAAATACGGCGAGGGCTATGTTCACCTTACTTCACGTCAGAGCGTTGAGATACCTTTTATAAAGCTTGACGATATCGATGAGGTAAAGGCGGCTCTTGCAAAGGGCGACACAGAGCCGGGCGTGTGCGGACCGAGAGTCAGAACTATCACAGCCTGTCAGGGCGCTGCGGTCTGTCCAAGCGGCTGTATAGATACATACGCTCTTGCAAAGGAGCTTGACGAAAGATATTTCGCAAGAGAGCTTCCTCACAAGTTCAAGTTTGGTATAACAGGCTGTCAGAACAACTGCCTTAAAGCGGAAGAAAATGACGTCGGTATCAAGGGCGGAATAAAGGTAGAGTGGCGTGAAGCTGATTGTATCGGCTGCGGCGTGTGTGTAAAGGCTTGCCGTCAGGGTGCGCTTACAATGGAGGACGGAAAGATAGTTCTTGACAAAGAAAAGTGCAATTTCTGCGGACGCTGCGTCAAGGCTTGTCCTACAGAAGCATGGGATACTATCCACGGCTATATAGTTTCATTCGGCGGACTTTTCGGCAACCATATCAACAAGGGCGAAACTGTTATCCCATTTATCGAGGATAAGGAAACTCTTATGAAGATATGTGACGCAGCTATACAGTTCTTTGACGATAACGCAAACCCTGGCGAGAGATTTAAGTTTACTATCGACAGAGTGGGCAGAGAGAAATTTACAAATACTATACTGGAGGTTTATAACAATGGCTGATTTTAAGATAGACGATACAGTGGATATCACCACAGTGGTTTGCCCCACAACATTCGTTAAGGCAAAGGTAGCTCTTGAAGAGCTTGACGACGGACAGATACTTTCCATTAGAATGAATGACGGCGAGCCTGTTCAGAACGTTCCAAGAAGCATTAAAGAAGAGGGTCACAAGATATTGAAGCTTATCGATAATGAGGACGGCACTTATGACCTTATCGTACAAAAGGTGGGAGATTAATGTCAGTAAGAGCAAATAAGGATACTTTCGAGAGCGAGATAAACGAAGCAGGAAAGCTTGTTATAGCAGATTTCTATTCGGATTCCTGCGTTCCGTGCAAGCGAATGTCACCGCTCCTTGCGGAAACTGAGGAGGAGAACCCTGAGGGTATAAAGCTTGTCAAGCTCAACATCAACTTTGACGGCGAGACCGCTCAGAAGTATAATGTCACAAGCGTTCCGACACTTGTGTTCTTCAAGGACGGAGCAGAAAAAGCAAGACTTACGGGAGCTGTAAAGAAAGCACAGCTCGCCGAAACAATAAATTCAATAGATTAAGGAGAAATGGATATGACTATCACAGTAGCAGGCAATAAAAAGGAAGTTGCAGAGGGACTTACAGTGGCACAGCTCGTTATCGACGAGAACGTTGAAACACCACAGTACGTTACAGTAACTATTAATGACGAGTTTGTAGAGAGCGGCGCTTTTGAAAGCACAGTTCTTAAAGACGGCGACGTTGTAGAATTTCTTTACTTCATGGGAGGCGGACAGTAATGGCATTTACAGACGAACAGCTTGAGCGTTACTCACGCCACATCATTCTTAAAGAAGTCGGCGCAAAGGGACAGAAAAAGCTCCTTAACGCAAAGGTACTTATCATAGGCGCAGGCGGACTTGGCGCACCAGCCGCTATGTATCTTGCCGCAGCAGGCGTTGGCACTATCGGTATTGCAGACGCAGACGAGGTAGACCTCTCAAATCTGCAAAGACAGATAATCCACACAACTCAGGACGTTGGCAAGGCAAAAGTTCTTTCCGCAAAGGAAACAATGGAAGCTATCAACCCTGACGTTAAGGTGAATACATACCGCACCTTTATCGACAGCGAGAACATCATGGATATCATCAAGGACTATGATTTCGTTATCGACGGCACTGATAATTTCCCAGCAAAGTTCCTTATCAACGATGCCTGCGTAATGGCTAAAAAGCCATTTTCACACGCCGGTATCATCAGATTTAAAGGTCAGCTCATGACCTATGTTCCTGGTCAGGGACCATGCTACAGATGTGTGTTCAAGAACCCACCTCCGAAGGACGCTGTTCCTACTTGCAAGCAGGCAGGCGTTATCGGCGCAATGGGCGGCGTTATAGGAAGCTTGCAGGCAATGGAAGCTATCAAGTATATCCTTGGCGTTGGCGAGCTTCTCACAGGCTATCTGCTTACTTATGACGCACTTAAAATGGAGTTCAGAAAGGTAAAGCTCCCACAGGATACAAAGGGCTGTGCAGTTTGCGGCGAGCATCCTACTATCACAGAGCTTATCGACTATGAACAGGCAGAATGTGACGGTGTACATTTATGATAAAACTCAGCAAAAGCGATTATGAAAAGATACTGCGCCACGCCGAAAGCGAGCTTCCAAACGAAGCTTGCGGTCTTATCGGCGGAGTTAAAGAGGGCAGTGACAAGATAATAAAAAAGGTCTATCTTCTCACGAACATAGACCATTCAAACGAGCATTTTTCTCTCGACCCTAAAGAACAGCTTGCGGCTATAAAGGACATGAGAGCGGAGGGTCTTGTTCCTCTGGGCAACTGGCACTCACACCCTGAGTCACCTTCTCGTCCCTCAGACGAGGACAAGCGCCTTGCTTATGACAAGACAGCAAGCTATATGATACTCTCACTTATGAACAGAGACGAGCCTGTGCTGAACTCTTTCCATATCGAGGGAACAGACTCCACAAAAGAGGAGCTTGTAATAGAATAAGGGCAAATCAACAGCATTGATTAAATGCAGTGATTTGTAGGGGCGAACAGTGTTCGCCCGTTGGATTTGCGCAAAGACATGAATAAAAGCAGTACCTTTTTGGGCACTGCTTTTTTGTTTAACGCTTATGAAATGAGAGGGGCGAATTGTGGGCGAACGCTGTTCGCCCCTACAGATGTGTCAGAATACTTGTGAGAGCTAAGCTTATGAAGCCTTTGCGCTCTTTCTTACCTCTGTGTAGCCAGCTGGTGACAGTATCTCGTAATCGTCTGTGGAATTTATGGCTCTCATCATGCCTGCGATAAGGTCAGGCTGTGTTATCTCAAGAGAGTTTCTGTCGATTATGCCGAAGCCCTTGTTGCCGTTGTAGCCGTTATCCCAATATACGCAGACAACGCCGTTTTTCTTTGCTGCCTTGATAAGATATTCAGCCCAATAACGTCTGAACTCGTTGTAGTCTGCAAACTTTTCTGTCTTGTCCTGTGCGCCGAACTCGCCGATAACAACAGGATAACCCTGACTTACGAACTTCTCGTTAAGAAGCGCCATTTGGCTGTCAACATAATCTTCCTGACCCCAGTTGTCATAATTCTTTACCGCATATTTGCCCCACTGAGTTCTTGCGGTCTTGTTCTCGTCAATGGTGAAGTTGAATGGGTCATAATAGTGAACTGATATCATGATACGATTGCCGTCTGCCTTACAGCCATTGTCGGTCGGTATCTTAAAGTTGTAATCATCACCTGCTGTGTAATCGATATTGGTGTTCCAACCTGGGAGAAGCAGCCAACGTTTTTCGTTGTTTGAACCTGTGGCTCTTACTGAGTCAACAAATATCTGATTGTATGCGTTGATGTTCTCGTATGCTTTTTCGTCAGGCTTGCCGTAATCGTTGTTGAACTCTTCGTTCATGGACTCGAAAATAAGGTGCTGGTCATAGTCCTTGAAGCGGTCTGCTATCTGCGTCCAAACCTTGCCGTATTTGTCTTTTATCTCGGTCTGCTTGTCATCGTCCTCAGCGCAAAGCAGCCAGCTGTGGTCAACAGTGTAATAACCGTCACCATGCATATTAACTATAGCGAACATATCATTGTCAACAACATAGTCAACAACTTCCTGCACCCTGTCAAGCCAATCAGTGTCTATCTTGTAGTCAGGACCGTCGCCTATCATGTCAAGATAAGAAACCGGTATTCTTACAGTCTTGAAGCCCTGCGCCTTTACAGTGTCGATAAGCTCTTTGGTTATCTCAGGGTTGCCCCAACAGGTCTCGTTAGGTATTCCACCGCTGGAAGCTTCCAGCTGATTGCCTAAGTTCCAGCCAAGACCCATGGCTTCTGTTATCTGGGTCTGGTCAAGCTCTGTCCATTTCTTTGCAGTGTCCTTGCTGTCGCTGTCGGTGTTTTTGCCGCAGCTTGCAGTAGCCGCCGCCATAACGCCTGCGAGGAGGAGTGCAGCAGCCCTTGATAAAAACTTTTTCATTTTATGTATAACCTCTTTCCCGTGAGTGCCAAATGATGTAAACGATTAACGATAAAAATTAAGCACTCTCATGTGATAATCATTATAGCACATTGCATAAAATTTTTCAATAGGGAGGGGGCTATTTTTTGATAAGAGAGGAGGGGGAATCAAGTGAGGAGTGAGGAATGGCATAGCCGCAAAGAGCAAAGCGATTTTGCGGCAGCAGAACATTAGAAAATAAAAATGCCAATACCCTTAATTTTGCAGTAATATGTGCTATAATAAGAGATAAACTTTATAAGTTTACCAAAGTAAACAAAGGAGAGGATATCAGTGTCAGCACTTCTTGTAAGATTATTCATAAAAGATAGAGATAACGTCAAAGATAAAAACGTCCGTAAAAAATATGGCTACCTTGGCTCTTGTACAGGTATAATACTTAATATCATGCTGTTTCTCGGCAAACTTATCGCAGGACTTGTGTCAGGGGCTGTGTCTGTTATGGCGGACGCTTTCAATAACTTGTCCGACGCTGGCTCGTCTATAATGTCGCTGGTGGGATTTAAAATGGCTGCCAAAGCCGCAGATGAAGATCACCCATTCGGTCATGGCAGAATGGAGTATATCTCAGGGCTTGTCATTTCCTTTATTATAATGATGATGAGCATTGAGCTTGGTAAGTCCTCGTTTACGAAGATATTTGCCCACGATAAGCTTAGCTTCTCTACAATGACTTTCGTCATCTTAGCCTGCTCCGTGGCTGTCAAGCTTTGGATGTGGTATTTCTATAGAAAGCTCGGTAAAAAGATAAACTCCACTTCGCTTTTCGCTTCTGCCGCCGACAGCCTTTCAGATTGCGCCGCAACAGGAGCTGTTATGCTTGCAATGGTCTTTTCTGCACTCACAGGCATAAACATAGACGGCTATATGGGCGTTCTTGTGGCTCTCTTTATCTTCCGCTCAGGCTTTATGACCTGCAAAGACAGCGTTTCACCGCTTTTGGGTTCAAAGCCCGATAAAGAGTTCGTTCAGGATATCGTGGATACCGCAATGAGCTTTCCTGAGATAATAGGCGTTCATGACCTGCTTGTTCACGATTACGGCGTTGGCAGCACGGTCATATCTTTCCATGCGGAAGTACCATGCGAAATGGATTTTATGGCGGCTCATGAGCTTATCGATAACCTAGAGGATCATATGAAAGAAAAATATCACTGCGCAGTGTCTATACATATGGACCCTGTGGCAGACCATGACGAGGAAACTATCGAAACTAAAAAGATAGTCACAGACGTCGTGAAGTCTATCGACCAATGCTTGTCTATACATGATTTCAGAATGACAAAGGGCGAAAACCGTGAAAACCTTATCTTTGACGTGGTAGTGCCTTTCGGCTTCAAATTGTCAGACAGCGAGGTAAAAGACAAAATATCCAAAAGGCTCACAGAATTTGACGGAAGATACAACGCCGTTATAAATGTTGATAAGGGCAATACATTATAATAAAAAGGGCTTGCTTTTTTTCGCAGGATTGGTTATAATATAGGTATAACGCAAAGCGTTTGCAGTGCGTGGTCTATCATGATAGGAGGAATATAAAATGGCATTCACAGTTACAAAGGATACTATTATCGGCGATATCATGGACGCTGATGAAAATACAGCACCATACTTTATGGAAATGGGTATGCACTGTCTGTTCTGCCCTGCGTCAAGAGGCGAAACTCTTGAAGAAGCTTGTGCTGTTCACGGCGTTCCTGTTGAGGAAATGCTCGAGAAGCTCAACAAGCACTTTGCAGAATAAGCGTTTGGAACTACTTTCGCTGCCCAGCCGCCTTTTCAGGGGGCGAGCGGCGATTTTTTTTCTTTGGAGGACAGCTTTGGATAAAAGACTTGTGACCTGTGCAAAGCTTTGTACAGGAGATTTTGTATGCGACGTGGGGACAGATCATGGCTATCTGCCCTGCTTTATGATAAAGGAAAATATGTGCAAAAAGGCTCTTGCCTGTGATGTTGCTCCAATGCCGCTCAAATCGGCTGAGGAGCATATCCGCCGTGAGGGGCTTTCAGACCGCATTGGAACAGTGCTTTCAGACGGACTTGACAATGTTCCCCCTGAGGGCATAACAGACGTTGTTATGGCAGGCATGGGCGGAGAGCTTATTGCAAAACTGCTTGAAAAATGTCCGTGGGTGAAAAACGGCGTAAACCTCGTTTTACAGCCTATGACAAAGTGGGACGTGCTCAGAAAGTGGCTTTATGACAACGGCTTTGAGGTAAAAAAAGAGCTTGCCTGCACGGAGGGGCAGTTTGCATATTCTGTCATGCAGGCGGAGTATACAGGCAAAACGCCGTCTTATGAATGCAATGACAGATATTTGCAGTTTGGCTTTGTTAAGCCTGAGGGCGAGGGGAAAGAGTATATCGCAAGGCAGGCGAAAAGAATTTTTGTCGCAGGCAGCGGAATGATGAAGTCCGATGACAAAAAGGAGCTTGGGGAAAGGCTCGTTAAGCTTGCACAGAGCGAACTTGAAACGTTGAAAAAATAAAAATGTGATACAAAAAACAGGGGGATAAAATGAAATTTCTGAAAGCTTTAGGCATTGGCATAGTTATGCAAATTTGCGTGTTGATATTTTCGTTGCTGATGATATTGGCGTTCTGCTTGGCAAGCCCCAGCATCGCAACCATAGTATTAAGCGGCTTTATCACCTTTGGTGCGTATATAGCGGTGTATTTTAATTTCAAAAAGCTGAAGGTCGGCAAAGCCTTTTACTGGCTCAGCTTTGCGTTTATACCGCTTGTTTTTCATACCATTGTTATGGTTTTGGTCTATAACCATTGCGAAAAAGAATATGCAGCGGCTTTGTCAGGCAGTAAAATGCCTCCTGCATTAGATTTCTTGCCTTTTGAGGCTATGCTGCCTGCATTGGTGATTCTCATAGTGACAGCATTTATCACGGGCTTTTACGAACTTCTTGACGCAGTTATCAAGGACAGGAATATCCCTGACAGCACATCAGACACACAAAAAGGAGCTGACAAAAATGACGACAGTTTATGATATTTATAGTTTTATAGAGGATATAGCCCCATACCGCTTGCAGGAGGGCTATGACAACAGCGGTCTTAACGTGGGAGAAATGTCCGCAGAGGTAAGAAGCGTGCTGGTGGCACTTGATTGCACCGCAGAGGTGGCAAGAGAAGCCTGTCAGCGTGACTTTGACCTTGTTCTCACACACCACCCTGTTATTTTCAGAGGACTAAAGACCCTCGTGCCCAATGACCCTGCTGTGATACTTGCGGCAGGAGGAAAGAACGCCCTTTCCATGCACACAAATTTCGACTCAGCCGAGGGCGGAATGAATGACGTGCTTTGCAAAATGCTGGGTCTTAAACCTGAGAGCGCTTTGCATGAGGAGCATGGCGTGGGCTGTGGATATGTCTGCGAGTGTGACGGCGTGAACGTCCGTGAGCTTGCACAGAGAGCAAAGGACGTTCTTGGCTGTAGGGTAGTCCGTTTCAGCGGCGGAGAGCGTGAGATAAGGCGTGTGGGAGTATGCTCAGGTTCAGGCGGCTCGTTCCTTGCTGATGCCGCAGGAAAAGGCTGTCAGACACTTTTGACAGGTGACGTGAAGCATGACGTTTTCATAGACGGCGAGAACATGGGCGTTTCTGTTATCGACGCTGGGCATTTCTATACGGAAAATATCTTCTGTGAGTTCATGGCAGAACAGCTCAGGAGAAATTTCAGCGGTCTGAGAGTAGAGATAGCCGTAAGCAATAGGGATATAGTTGAAGTAATATAAAAAGCAGGTAAGTAAAATGGCATTGGACGGAATTTATCTGAGCTTGCTCAGAAAAGAATTTGACCCTCTTATAGACGGCAGGGTGGATAAGATACATCAGCCCTCGAGGGAGGAGCTTATAATGACTATCCGCACCAGAGAGGGTGCGCAGAAGCTTATGTTCAGCACAGGCGCAGGCTCGGCAAGGGTTCATATAACCACGGCGGATATAGAAAATCCTAAAACGCCGCCTATGTTCTGTATGCTCATGAGAAAGCATCTTGCAGGAGGCAGGCTCACTGCCATTAGGCAGGACGGCTTTGAACGTATACTTTTCTTTGACTTTGAAGCCACCAACGAAATGGGCGACAGGGTGAAGCTCACCCTTGCGGCTGAGATAATGGGCAGGCGCTCAAATCTTATCCTCTATCGTGAGGACGGCAGGATAATAGACAGCATAAAGCGTGTGGGGCAGGAGATGTCATCAGTGAGAATGGTGCTTCCCGGTGCGCAGTATACTTTGCCGCCAAGAGAGCAAAGGCTAAACCTTATGGAGTGTACAAAAGAAGAACTTCTTGCAAAGATAGCCGAAAACCCCACGGCGGAGCTTTCAAAAGCAATAATGAAAACGCTGGAGGGCATTTCACCTGTGTTCGCAAGGGAAGCTGTGTTCTTTGCGGCAAGAGGTGCGGAGATAACAGCCGAACAGCTTAGCGGCGATACTGCGGACAGGCTGTGGTTTTATTTCTCCAAAGTCCGTGACAGCATAAATGACGGCACGAATGTATACACAGTGCTGAAAACAAAAGAGGGCAATCTTAAAGACTTCTGCTTCTGCGATATCACACAGTATGGTGCGCTCATGGTGACGAAAAGCTTTGAGTCCCCAAGCGTTCTTCTGGACTATTTCTATGCGGAGAGAGACTCTCTTTCAAGAATAAAGCAGAAAGCAAACGACCTTTTCAAGCTTCTTATAAACACTTCTGAGAGAACTCAAAGGCGTGTGCAAAATCAGCGTGAAGAGCTTAAAGAATGCAAGGATAGGGAAAAGTACCGCATTTACGGCGACCTTATCACGTCAAATCTCTATGCGCTTGAAAAGGGCATGGCGTATGCAGAGGTGCAGGATTTTTATGACGAGAACTGTCCTACAGTGAAGATACCACTTGACAAAAGGCTCACGCCAACGCAGAACGCTCAGAAGTATTATAAGGAATACAGAAAGCTCGATACCGCAGAGAAAAAGCTCACAGTGCTTATTGCAGAGGGCGAGCAGGAGGTCAAGTATCTGGATTCTGTTTTCGATTCCCTAACAAGAGCGCAGACAGAGGGCGATATAGCCGAGCTTCGTGAAGAGCTTTTTCAGGAGGGCTATGTAAAGCGTTCAAAGTTCAAGGGCAAGCCGCCAAAGGCTCTGCCGCCTATAAGATACCGTTCCTCTGATGGCTATGACATAAGGGTAGGCAGGAACAACAAGCAGAATGACCGCCTGACCTGCAAAGAAGCAGAAAAGACCGACCTTTGGCTTCACGTCAAGGATATCACAGGAAGCCACGTTATCGTCACTTGTGACGGGGAAATGCCACCTGATAGAACCATAGAGGAAGCGGCAATAATCGCCGCCTGCAACTCAAAGGGCAGAAATTCCTCCAGAGTGGACGTTGACTACACTTTCATAAGAAACGTGAAAAAGCCAAACGGCTCAAAGCCCGGCATGGTCATTTTTACAAACAACTACACTATTACTGTCAAGCCTGACACGGAGTTGGAGGAGAAACTGAGGGTATAAATTCAGCCCCTGTATGTTTACGATACATACGGGGGCTTTTTTGCTGTTATTTGTTGTTTATTGCTTCAACTATTCTGTCGGTTTGCTGACGATTGTTTGTGTCGTCAAGTCGATTAGAGATAAGCTGGTTTATAAGATTTTCTATTTCAATAGCTTTGGGTCTGTCGAATATCAGGACTGATATTTTTAGCTCTTCTCCTGACGTTGTTTTTATTGTAATAACGGTCTGAAACGAAGTTATAATGATAAAAATGCCTAAAATAATAAGTATGATAGCTGCAAGTGATGATGAGAGAGAAAGTATTTTTGAAGCCGACATAACACTAAATCCCGACCACATAAGTAAAATACCAAACAGAAGTATCACACCTATACAGTTAAATGTTTTTGTTACAGTTGCGATCTGATTTATAGGTATAACGTCAGATTTTGTTCCTATGGCAAGAAGTGAGAAAAGAACATTCGGCGTTTTGAGCCTTATAAAATTCTGTTCGTGTGTTACTTCTCCTTTGAGATATGCCGTTGGCAGTGAGATCCTGTACTTTATTGTTTTCATAAATAAAATGCCCCTTTTCTTATTTTTACTAAAGCGTCGCTTTACGCTTATTATAACACACTTGCTTTAAAATTGCAAGTATTTTTTACTTGCAATTTTAAGTCTATTATTTATGGGCTATTTTAGTTAAAATTATAGCATAGGAACAAGTATTAAAGCAGCGGAGTGTGTTAAATGTTTGAAATAAAGAAGCCGACATCATCAAATAAAACAATAAGAATGCCTGATAAGTTAATAGAAAAACTTGAAAAGCTTGCGGCTCAGAATGATATTTCTTTTAATCAGCTCGTTATACAGTGCTGTGAGTACGCATTAGAAAATTTAAATTCTTCAGATGACACATAGGGTATAGCACAAAACTATATCCAACAAAGTTTCAGCCTATGAGTTTATGTAAAAGCCACAAAAACGGCGTTGTATCGGGCTTATTCGTGGTGTAAAAATGTCATTGAATAATCCATAGCGATATGGTATAATTATCATGATGTGAATATTGAGAAAACACAGTTTGAAAAGTTGTTAGCTGAGTAGAGCGTGTCAGGGCGAAAGCCTTGCCGTCAGGGAAGCAGGTCCAAATCCTGCACAACCGCCATTACTGTGATTGACAGGCTTTTTGTGCGCTGTCATAAGTCAGGTATCTGCTGTGTTTTCGTTGACTATTTCTGTCTTGGGCGATGAAGATGACGGTCTGCTTTATCGCTGTGCAGGCAGTAAAGCGGATAGATGCTTTTTCGTTTCGGCGGAAAGGCATTTTTTGCTGTAGTCGGGGTATTCATGAAAAAAGGGGCGCAGGGGGCGGAATGTTGCGCCTTGAAGAAAGGACAAAATAAGAATGAAGAAGAAAATCGTAAGAACTGCCAGCATCGCTCTTGCGGCTGCTCTTAGCCTGAGCGTTTGCGCAAGCGCATTTGTTTCAGACGGCACAAACAACAACGTAACAACATCAGTTCTCCCTGACAGTGCGGATAACGCCGTTCTCAACTGGGCAACGAGCGTAGGCCCTCTATTTAGCGGTTCTCCTTTGGCTATCGTTAATGATAAGATCTATTATGTAGACGGTGACAAAATAAAGAGAATTGACAAGGATACAGGCGTTATTGATTCTGTTTACGGCAAGCGTGCAGGCACAAACAGCTATGCTATCCAGCCTGTTACTTATGCAGACGGCATGCTGTTTTCAGCCTTTAACGGCGGCGTTCAGGCATTTGACGCTGACACTCTGGAGTCACTGTGGGTATACAAGGACAGCACTGGCGGACAGGCTGTAAGCCCTATATATTATAATGACGGCTGTATTTACACAGGCTTCTGCAACTACAACTCAGCAAAAGACGATCACTATGTTTGCATAGACGTAAAGGACGAAGATCCTGATAAAACCGACGAGGAGAAGTCAGCAAAGTGGATATTCACAAACACAAGCGGCTTCTATTGGGCAGGCGCTTATGCCGCTGATAACTATATCGTTCTTGGTATGGAAAACGCCAAGGAAAATACTGTTGACCCTGCAAGAATAGTTACTCTTGACAAAGACTCAGGAAACGTTATAGGAACAGAGTATACAGTAGGCGGTTGTGTAAGAAGCTCGATTTCTTATGACAAGGATACAGACGCTTATTACTTTACATCTAACGGTGGCTATTTATATAAGGCAACAATAGATGATAAGGGCAAATTCACAGGACTTGATTCTATCTCATTGGACGGCGCAAGCACATCAACACCTACAGTTCTTAACGGAAGAGCTTATGTTGGCGTAAACGGCTCAGGCTGGGGCGACTATAAGGGCAGTGCTATCGCTGTTATCGACCTCGACAGCTTTGAGATCGCATACAAGGCAGAAACAAAGGGCTATCCACAGACCTCAGGTCTTGGCGTTGTAAATGAGAACGGCTATAACTATGTTTACTTTACAGAGAACGCATCGGCAGGCGCTATCCGCTATGTAAAGGATAAAAAGGGCGTAACAGAAGTTCTTGACGCTCAGATAGTAAACGGCAAGAAAACAGCTCCGTCACTTTTCACTCCAACAGGCGCTCAGGCACAGTATGCTATAGCTGACCTTGTTGCAGACGAGAATGGCACTATCTTCTTCAAGAACGATTCAGGCTACATAATGGCTGTCGGTTCAGAGGTAGAAAAGCTCGTTGCAGAAAACACTGTAACAGTATGCAAAGAGGGCGAGGCTTACAATGCTCCTGACATGAAAGTATATGCAGTTCTCAAAAACGGCGTGGAGAAAGACGTTACAGACTATGTGACTATCGACGATACAGCTCTTACAGCAGACGATGAATTTGTTACTGTTACATACAAGTATGGTATGTACAGAGATAAGACAAGCGAGGGAGCTGAAAACAAAACAGGCGTTGCAGTTTCGCCTGTTGAAACAATTATAGACGTGAAAGTTCTTGCCGCAGAGGATTATGACAGTGTAAAGGCAGTTGAGAAGCTTATCGACGCTCTCGACGAGATAACACTTGACAGCGAGAACGACATCAAGGAAGCAAGAGCCGCTTATGACGCTCTTGGCGACCTTAAGGAATATGTAGGCAATGCTGACATTCTTACAGCCGCAGAGAAAAAGCTTGAGGAACTCAAAACTCCAAGTTCATCATCAGAAGCAGAAAGCTCTGTAAGCTCCTCAGAAACATCTTCTGAAAGCGCAGTATCTTCCGCAAACTCTGAGGATACATCTTCTGCCACCTCATCAGCCGCAGAGCCAACAAACAGCGCTGACACATCAAAGGCTGCAGACAGCTCATCAAAGACAGCCAACAACGCAGGTGCGGCTAACCCTAACACAGGTGCGACAGCAGGCGTTTGCGTAGCAGGACTTGCACTTCTTATTGGCGGAGCGCTTACGGCTTCAAGAAAGAGAAAGTAAAAACTAAGAAATAAGTAATTTTGCAGAATACTCGCCCTCTATTTTCAGGGGGCGGGCATTTTCTGTGATATGAAAAGTGAGAATATTATGAAAAAGCATACACAAAAAAGCAGGCAAATAATAATGCTGTCAGCAGCGGCGTTTTTTATCGCAGCGGCTTTTTTGTGTATGCGTTTTTATAATATAAGCAGTTATAAGACCCCTGAAAATCCCTTTTCAGCACTGTCTGAAAGCCTTGCGGAGGAGGACGGACAAGGCGGAGAGGGCTATGAAACAAGCTCTCAGCCAAAGGAGGAAAGCTCTGTTACGGACAGTTCGCAGGCTGATGACAGCGATGACACTGATAACAAAGCAGATACAACAGACAGTTCGCCGCAGGCTGACAGAAGCGAAGAAAATTCCCCCGCAGTAAACGGCGGAAACACAAATGTTACTATAAATGCCCAAGGTGAAAATAAGTCTGACGAGGTAAAGAAAAAGCCTGACGAAAAGACC